>JAEYZO010000948.1 GCA_023428035.1 Pseudomonadota bacterium
GCCGCTCTCGGTGGTCGCCGCGGTCGAGGCCGCGGGGAGGCCGCTGCTCGTGCCGCGGAGCCTCATCGCCCTCGCGCCGATGGTGACCCTCCTCGCGGCGGCGGGGCTCGACGCGCTGCGCCCTCGCGCTCGCGTCGTGGTGGGGGTCGCGGTGAGCCTCGCGATGCTCTCCGTGTGGGGGGGGATGGTGCCCTTCCCCGGGAGGCGCGGGCGGTCGAGGTCGTGGGCGACGCACACCCACGCCGAGTGGCGCGCGCTGCGCGGGGCGGTGCCGAGGGAGCCCGCGCTGCCTGTGGCGGTGCTCCAGGGCTACTCGACCGACGCGGTGCTGCACTACCTCTCCGACCGCGACGTGCTGCGGCTCACCGTCGAGGGGGGCGTCGCCCGCGTGGGGCAGGCGCACTACGGCCGCGGGCCGCGTCGCTGGAGCCCCGGCGAGGTCTTCGACGCGGCGGAGTTCTACTGGGTCGACCCGTGGGCGCCGGGGGAGCGGCTCGCCGCGGCGAGGGCCGGGCTGGCGAGGGTGATCCGTCGTGGGGCGCGCTGCGCGGTGACGGCGACGATCCCGCCTGACGCGACGGTCTATCGCTGCGACGCGGCGCGGCCGTAGACTCCGCGGCGTCACGATGCCCGTAGTGGACCTCACCGTCGTCGGCGGCGACGACGACCCGAGCCTGGCGCAGCGCGTGGCCGACGCGGTGGGCGAGGCCCTGGGCGCGGAGCCCGGGCGCTCGTGGCTCACGCTGCGCCGCGTGAGGGAGAGCGACTACGCCGAGAACGGCTCGACGCTCGGCGGCGCGCCCCCCGTGTTCGTGACCGTGACCCTGCGGGAGCTGCCCGACGCGCGAGAGCGCGGGATGATCGCGTCGAGCCTGGCGATGGCCGCGGGCGCGGCGCTGGGCCGACCCGCGGACAGGGTGCACGTGTTCTTCGCGGCGGAGGGCGCGTGGCGCGTGGCCTTCGGCGGCGCGCTGGTCGAGGGCGAGCGGAGACGTCACGACAGCGGCGCGCCGTGGGAGGCCGTGGTGGGCTACTCCCGCGCGGTGCGGGCGGGCGCGCACGTCTACGTGACGGGCACCACGGCGACGCTCCCCGGCGGGGGCCAGGTCGAGGGCGACGCCTACGCGCAGGCGCTGCAGGCGATGACGAACGTGGTGTCGGCCCTCGCGGCGGTGGGGGCGCGGGTCGACGACGTGGTGCGCACGCGGATGTTCGTGACCGACATCGCGGGCGACTGGCGGGCGGTGGGCAGGGCCCACGCCGAGGTGTTCGGCGCGGTGAGGCCCGCCACCACGATGGTCGAGGTGCGGGCGCTCATCGAGCCGTGGATGCGCGTCGAGGTCGAAGCCGACGCGGTGCTGCGCTGAGCTGAGCGAGAGGGCGCGTGCGATGACGAAGCGGGCGATGGTGACGGGGGCGAGCGAGGGCATCGGGCGGGTGTTCGCCCGGGCGCTGGCGGGCCGCGGGTACGCGGTGACGGCGGTGGCGCGGAGCGAGGCGAAGCTGAAGGAGCTCGCCGCTGAGGTGGGCTCCGGGGTCGAGGCGCTCTCGGCGGACCTGTCGACGGCGGAGGGGCAGCGCGCGGCGGTCGCGGCGCTGGAGGCCGGGGGCTTCGACCTGCTGGTGAACAACGCCGGGGTGGGGCTCGTGGGGCCCTTCGCCGAGGCCGAGGTCGAGAGGGTGCAGGCGATGCTGCGGCTGAACTGCGAGGCGGTGGTGGCGCTCTCGCACGCGTTCTTGAAGGGGGCGAAGCGGGGCGACGCGTTGGTGAACGTGTCGTCGACGCTGGCCTTCATGCCGTCGCCGGGGCTCGGGGCCTACGCGGCGACGAAGGCCTTCGTGACATCGTTCTCCGAGGCGCTGTGGTACGAGCAGCGCGAGCGGGGGGTGTACGTGCTGGGGCTCTGCCCGGGCATCACCTCGACGCGCTTTCAAGAGAACGCCGGCGGGAGCAAGGACGACGTCCCGCAGGGCATGGCGCAGACGGCGGAGCAGGTGGTCGACGAGGCCCTCGCGGCGCTCGACGCGCGCTCGCGCCCCACGGTCATCACCGGGGTGCAGAACAAGGCCGGCGCGGTGATCACCCGCGCGCTCCCCCGCAAGGCCCTGGTCAGCGTGATGGGCCGGGCCGTGATGAAGCGCTGAGCGCGCGGCGGGTCACCTGAGGGCGGCGGCGAGGGCGTCGCAGCGGGCGCTCCGCACGCCCATGCCCACGGAGGGCGACGCTGCGACGCGGAGGTGGGTGTCGGCGCCGGGGTCGAAGGCCGGCCAGAGGAGGGTGCCCATGGGGTTGGGGTCTCCCGTGGCGGCGAAGCGGGACCAGAGGGACTGCATCGCGCCAGAGACGAGGGCGTCGTCGTCGGTGGGGCTGTAGCCGCCCGCGGAGAGGGTGCCGAAGAGGTAGGGGAGCTCGAGGGCGTGGTAGGCGCCGTAGCGGGAGGCGAGGGGGGCGCGCGCAGGGTCGAGGGTATGGGTGAAGTAGTAGCGCCACGCGAGGGGAGGCTGCGAGGCGCGCAGGGCGCGGAGGAGGGCGCGGGCGGGGCAGGTCCAGCGCAGGTCGGTGGTGAGGGCGACGAGGGCGTGCCAGGGGGAGCTGAAGTCGCTCGCGGGCCAGGCGCGGAGGATGGCTTCGGTCTGGGCGGGAGAGGCGCCGAGCTGGGTGAGGAAGCGCCGCGCGGCGGCCTCGTAGGCGTCGGCGGTGGGCACCATCAAGGGGCCCGGGACCATGCGGGAGGTCTCGTCGCTGTTGGTGCCGACGATGACGGGCACGGGGTTGTGCCGGCCCATGGCGATGAGCTCGCCCGGGGGCGCGGGGAGGACGTCACCGTCGACGAGGGTGTTGAAGGGCGGCGCGGCGAGCCCGTCGACGGCGACGGGCAGGGCGCGGAGGATCTCTTCGGGGGTCTTCGCGCGGAGGCACGAGACGGGGTCGGGCATGGCGTTGCAGCCCGCGGCGGTGATGAGCTGCTCGGCGACGGCGACGGCGCTGGCGCGGGGGGCGGCGACGCAGCCTCCGCTCTGGACGATGGCGCGGTGGAAGAGCCCGCTCGCGCGGGGCGAGGCGATGAGCGAGCACACGTTGGCGCCGCCGGCGGACTCGCCGAAGATCGTGACGCGGGAGGGGTCTCCGCCGAAGGAGGAGATGTTGCGCCGCACCCACTGGAGGGCGGCGACCTGGTCGAGGAGGGCCCAGTTGCCCGAGGTGTTGGTGCTCGACTCGAGGTCGAGGCGAGGGTGCGCGAGGAAGCCCAGCGCGCCGAGGCGGTAGTTCAGGGTGACGACGACGTTGCCGCGGTTCGCGAGCGCCGCGCCGTCGTAGAGGAGCGTGCCGGCGACCTGGGTGTCGGCGGAGCCCTGGTTGTTCCCCCCGCCGTGGATGAAGACCATGACGGGACGTCTCTCGGAGCCCGGGGAGGCGGGCGCCCAGACGTTGAGGGTGAGGCAGTCTTCGGCGCCGGTGGGAGCGCCCGACTCGTCGAGCTGGGGGCAGCGCGCGCCGAAGTCCGCGGCGGAGAAGGTCCCGGTGAAGCAGGCCGCGGGGGCGGGCGGGCGAAAGCGCAGCTCGCCCACGGGCGGAGCGGCGTAGGGGATACCGCGGTACAC
>JAEYZO010000977.1 GCA_023428035.1 Pseudomonadota bacterium
GTCTGGGGGCGCGGGAGGGGTCAGTGACCCTCGGGGCCGTTCAGTCTGGGACCGCGGGGGAGTCACCGACCCTCGGGGCCGATCAGGGAGCGACTCGGGGAGAGTCGCGAGACCCTCGGGGCCGATCACCGAGGCGCCCGGGGAGAGTCACGAGACCCTCGCGGTGGGTGGTAGCTTCCCCGCGCGATGAGCCAGCGACTCCCTGGTGTGTTTGTGATCGACGCCGCGCGCACCCCCATCGGGCGCTTTCGCGGCGGCCTCTCGTCGGTGCGCCCCGACGACCTCGCCGCGGGGGTGCTCACGGCGCTCCTCGACCGCTCCCCCGCCGTGAAGGGCCGCGTCGACGAGGTGGTCTTCGGCGCCACCAACCAGGCCGGCGAAGACAACCGCAACGTCGCCCGAATGGCGCTCCTCCTCGCGGGGATGCCCTACGAGGTCACCGGCGTCACGGTGAACCGATTGTGCGGCTCGGGGCTCGAGGCCGTGCAGTACGCCGCGCGGGCCATCGCCACGGGGGAGCGCGACGTGGTGATCGCCGGCGGCGTCGAGAGCATGACCCGCGCGCCCTTCGTGATGGCGAAGCCCGCCGACGGCTTCGAGCGCACGCCGCCGGCGATGTACGACACCTCCATCGGGTGGCGCTTCACCAACCCGAAGATGGCCGAGCGCTTCAGCCTCGACTCGATGGGAGAGACCGCCGAGAACGTCGCCGCCCTCCGTCACGTCTCCCGCGAGGATCAAGACCGCTTCGCGCTGGAGAGCCACCGACGCGCCGCCGCGGCCTGGGAGCGCGGGGCCTTCGCCGACGAGGTCGTGCCCGTCACCGTGCCGCAGAAGAAGGGCGCCGCGGTGGTGGTGTCGCGCGACGAGTCGGTGCGCGCCGACGCCACGATCGAGGCCCTCGCGAGGCTCGCTCCCGTGTTCCGCAAAGGTGGAACAGTCACCGCGGGCAACAGCTCTCCCATCAACGACGGCGCGGCGGGGCTCGTGCTCGCGAGCGAGGACTTCGTGCGCCGCAATAACATCACCCCCCTGGCGCGGGTGAGCGCCAACGCCGTCGCGGGGGTCGAGCCCAACCTCATGGGCCTGGGGCCTGTTCCCGCCGTCACGAAGCTCCTCTCGCGCGCGGGGTTGAGCGTCGGTGACGTCGACGGCTTCGAGCTGAACGAGGCCTTCGCGGCGCAGGCGCTCGCGTGCGTGCGCGAGCTCGGGCTCGACCCCGCGCGGGTGAACCCTGACGGCGGGGCCATCGCGCTCGGGCACCCCATCGGCTGCTCCGGCGCGCGCGTCGCGGTGACCCTCGTTCACCGGATGAAGCGCGAGGGGATGCGCCGCGGCGTGGCCTCGCTCTGCATCGGCGTGGGGCAGGGCATCGCCACGCTCTTCGAGCGCGAGTGACCACCGACGCGCCGGCGTACGGGCTCCGCGAGCGGCTGAAGGTCGCCCCCGACGTCGCGCGCAACGTGCGCCGCTCCCTCGCGCTGGTGGCCTCGGTCGACCGGGGGCTGCTCGTCACGCTGGTGGCGGCGCAGCTCGTCGACGCGCTCACCCTCGTCGCGGTCGCGTGGGTGGGGAAGCAGATCATCGACGCGGTGGTGCTCGCCGCGAGCGCGCACCGACCCTCCCCCGCGCCGGCCCTGTGGTGGGTGGGCGCGGAGCTCGCCCTGGTGTGCCTGCGGGCGGTGGCGCAGCAGGCGAACGCGCACGCGCTGGTGGTGCTGCGCGCGAAGCTCGGGCTCGACGTGAACACCCGGGTGATGGAGAAGGCGGCGAACGTCTCGTACCCGCACTTCGAGGAGCCGGAGTTCCTCAACCGCATGGCGCAGGTGCGCCGCGAGGCCACGGCGCGCCCGGTGGACATCGTCACGCAGTCGATGGCCCTGGTGCGCCACGGGGTGACCCTGGTGGGCTACGCGGGTCTCCTGTGGTCGCTGGGCGCGTGGGCCCTGCCCGCGCTGGTGGTGATCGCTGCGCCGTCGTTCATGGTCGAGGCGCGCTACGGGCAGCGGGCCTTCGAGCTCCAGCGCCGTCGCACCCAGCGCAACCGCCAGGCCTTCTACCTGGAGACCGCCCTCACCACCGAGGCCACGGCGAGGGAGGCGCGGCTCTTCGGCGCGACGCGCTGGCTCATCGACCGCTTCCGCGAGGTGCACCTGGGCTTTCAGCGCGAGGAGGTGGAGCTGTCGCGGGAGCGCACCCGCTGGAGCACCGCGGCCACCCTCGCGGCGTCGGTGGTCTTCTACGGCGCCTACGTGTTCATCGTGCGCGAGGCCGTCGCGGGGCGCATGGGGCTCGGGGCGATGACCCTGTACCTGGTGGTGTTCCGTCAGGGGCAGGGCTCGCTCGGGTCGATGCTCACGGCGCTCGCGCGCATCTACGAAGACAACCTCTACATGGGCGTGCTCTTCGACTTCCTCGCGGTGACCGAAGACGAACCCGACGTGCCGCTGACGCGCGCCGACGGGGACGCCTCCCCGCCCGAGGTGCGCTTCGAGAGGGTGAGCTTCCGCTACCCCGACGCCGAGGCCGACGCGCTCACCGAGCTCGACCTGGTGCTCCGGCCCGGCGAGACCGTGGCCCTGGTAGGGCGCAACGGCGCGGGGAAGACCACCGTGGTGAAGCTCCTCCTCGGGCTGCACCGACCCACGGGCGGGAGGATCACCGTCGACGGCGTCGACGCCGCGACGCTGCACCCCGCGGAGCTGCGGCGCCGCGTGGGGGTGATCCTGCAGGACTTCGCGCGCTGGCAGTTCAGCGCGGCGGACAACGTGGGCATCGGGTGGATGCCCGCCATCGACGACCGCGAGGCCGTGGAGCGCGCTGTGGAGGACGCCGGCGCGGAGCGGGTGATCGCGCGGCTCCCCAAGGGCCTCGACACGCCGTTGGGCAGGGCCTTCGGCGGCGACGAGCTCTCCGGCGGGCAGTGGCAGCGGGTGGCGCTGGCGCGGGCCTTCATGCGTCGGAGCAAGCTCCTGGTGCTCGACGAGCCCACGGCGGCGCTCGACGCCGAGGCCGAGCACGAGGTCTTTCAGCGCTTGAGGGACCTCAAGCGCGGGCGCACGGCGTTGATCATCACGCACCGCTTCTCGACGGTGCGCATGGCCGACCGGATCGTGGTGATCGAGGGCGGGCGCGTGGTGGAGGAGGGCACGCACTCCGACCTGATCGCGCTGGAGGGCCGCTACGCGCGGCTCTTCGAGTTGCAGGCCGAGGGGTACCGACCGTGAGCGGGTCTCCGCTGGTGATCGCGAGCCGCGAGGTGGGCCGACGACGTCCGCGGGCGCTGCGTCGGGTGGCGCTCGCGGCGCTGACGGCGACGGTGGCGCTGGCCTTCTCTCCCTTCATGGCGGTGATCTCTCCCCTCGCGGCGGTGGCCTTCGCGGGGGTCGCGGTGGCGGCCTTCTTCGGCTGCGTGGTGGCGGTGCTGGTGATCGAGGGCCGCGACGAGCCCAGGCCCGGCGCGATGAGCCTCGACGACGCGGGCGTGGAGCTCAGCACCGAGGGGGGCACGGTGAAGCTCCGTCGGGGCGAGCTCACCGAGGGCAAGGTCGTCCCGAGGCTCGGGGGCGGTCGCTGGGTGGAGCTCAGCGCGGGGGACGTCGCGTGGCGGGTGCGCGTCGACGACGTCGAGGCCGCGCACGCGGCGCTGGAGCGGCTGGGCCTCGGGCCGACGCGCAAGGCGATGCGGCTGGAGCTCGGGTCGAGGTTGTTCCGCTGGGTGGGCGCGCTCGCGTGGGCGGTGCTCGCGGCGCTCGTCACGAGCACGCTCACGTCTCTCTTGCTGGTGGTGACCGGCGCGGCGCGGGGGGAGGCGGCGCTGTGGATCGTGACCGTGGCGACGGTAGGGGGAGCGCTGGGCGCTGCGCTGCGGGCGGCGGCGAGCTTCGGCCCGCGGGCGGCGGTGGTGGGGAGCGACGGGATCACGCTCGAGGGCGTGGGCTTTCTGGGGGAGCGGAAGTTCATCGGCTACGGCGAGGTGGAGAGGGTCGAGCGGGCGCGGGG
>JAEYZO010000002.1 GCA_023428035.1 Pseudomonadota bacterium
CTCCCACCCCGCCGAGGAATCTGAAGGGAAATCTCTCATCGCGCTTGAGTTTCTCCTGCACACGGAGCTCTGGCGAGATGAGGTCAATCCTGAGCACGTAGTGGGAGAGGGGCCGGGGGTGAGGGCCAACGGCCACGTCGCATCCGTGAAACGAGGTCCAAAAGGAGGGTCGCCGCCTCGGGCCGTCCCGCCCGCGTCGCCCGCGAGCGCCACGGCCACCGCCCATCCGCGTGGCGGAACCGCAGCGCGCGTCGCGACCTCCACCCGCATCGCTCTCAGCCGTTCGCCTTCAGCACGCCGAGCCGATGCGCCACGCGCACGTCCCCGTCGATCTTCAGCCTGCCCTGCTGGTAGAGCCAGCGTGCGCTCTGCGCCCCTGACGCCAGCGCCGCGAGGTCGGCGTCGCTCAGCGTGATCACCGCGTCGACGGCGCTCGAGCGCCCTTCGCTCACCGTCGGAGGCTTCGCCGTCGCGTCGACGGTCCACCCCGCGTCGGGCTCAGTGACGGTGAACTGCACGCGCGCCGCGAGCTCCGCGGCGAGGTGCGGGTGCTTCGCGAGCCGATCACCCAGCGCCGCGAAGACCGCGGGTGCGCTCGCGCTCGCGCCGCTCGACGCGGGCGCGGCGATCTCCGCCGGAGCGCTCGCGGTGGACGACGCGCCCATCGCGGCCTCGACCTCCTTCTTGTCGAGCTTCGTGAGGAAGTCGAGCTTCTGCGAGGCCATCACGTTGCCCGAGATCTTCAGCTTGCCCGAGGTGAAGAGCTTCATCGGGTTGGCCTTGCCCTCGGTCATCGCCATGAAGTCGGCGTCGCTCAGCTCCAGCGTGCACTCGGGGCGCGCGCCTTCACCCTGCGTGACCTTGTTGAGCTTGAGGTCGAGGGTCCACACCGACGCGGGGTCGGTGAGGCGGAACTGGTAGACCGTCCCGACCTTCGCCGCGATGTCGGGGTTCTTGCCGAGCCACGCGCCGATGGCGGTGAACACCACGCCGCTGGTCAGCTTCGGCGCGGCGCTCTCCGCGGGCTTCGACGCCGCGGGTGAACCACCACCACCGCCACCCGTGCGGGCCTTCATCGCGGCGACGACGTCGGCGGGGTCGACCTTCTGGAGGAACTCCAGCTTCTGCGAGGCCATGAGGTCGCCGGAGATCTTCAGCTTGCCCGATGTGAAGAGCTTCATCGGGTTCGCCTTGCCGGTGCACATCGCCATGAAGTCGGCGTCGCTGAGTTCCAGCGTGCACTCCGAGGGCGCGGTCTCGCCCGACGCGACGGCGTTCGACTTGAGGTCGATGGTCCACACCGAGCTCGGGTTGGTGAGCCGGAACTGGAACACCTTGCCCACCTTCGCGGCGAGCTCGGGGTTCTTCTTCAAGAAGCTCCCGATGCCCGCGAAGACGTCGGCCGCGATGGGCTCCGCGCTCACGCTCGCAGCACCACCGCCCGCTGACTTCGCCTTCGCCTTCTTCTCGGGGACGGCGTCGTAGAGCTCGACGGCGGCGTTGGAGATCACGACCTTGTCGCGCTCCTTCACCTTGCAGCGGAGGAGGATCTTCGCCCCCTCCTTCCACATCTCGGTGATGATGGTCTCGCCGGGGAAGACCGAGTCGGCGAAGCGCACGCGGATGCTCTTGAAGAGCCTCGGGTCACCGCCCGAGAAGCTCTTGATGACGTGCCGCGCGGCGTAGCCGTAGGTGCAGAGCCCGTGGAGGATGGGCTTCGGGAACCCGAAGTTGCTCGCGAAGCTGGGATCGGCGTGGAGCGGGTTGATGTCGCCCGAGAGGCGGTAGAGGAGGGCCTGGTCGGCGCGGGTCTTCTCCTCGACGACGGCGTCGGGCGCGCGCTCGGGGGGTGTGTTCGACTCGCCGGCGGGGCCGCGGTCGCCGCCCCATCCGCCCGCGCCGCGCACGAAGGTCGAGACCTCGTTCACCGCGAGGAGCTCGCCGTCTTCGTCGAGGGAGCGCATCTCGATCACGACGACCGCGCCCTTGCCCTTGTCGTAGATCGCCTTGACCTTGCCCTTGTTAATGAGCTTCTGGTGCGGCGGGAGCGGACGCAGCACCTCGGTGTACTGCTCGCCGTGGAGGATGCGGTCGAGGCCGTAGTCGAGTCCGGGCGCCTGCTTGCCGTCCATGGCGAGCTTCATGACCTGCTGCACGGCGATGGCCGCGGTCATGGTGGGCAGGGGGAAGAAGCCTTCGCCGTTCATCTCGTAGGTGAGGGCGAGGTCCTTGGGGTCGGTGGGGTCGGAGCCCGCGCCGACGCCGAGGGCGTAGAGGGCCACGTCGCGCTCGGAGTAGGCCGCGGTGGTGGGCGGGTACTCGTATCCGAGGGCGCGGTCGACGTCGATGAACTGGTTGCCGCCCTTCGACGGACCCGCTTCGACGTTGGTCATGATGGGGGCCATCGACTCGGTGACCGTCGCGGGGTGCGTGGTCTTGTCGAAGCCGGTGACGTCGCTCCAGCGGTCGCGGATGGCCTCGGGGGTGACGGCGCGTCCGAGGCGGAAGGTGACGCCTTCGGCGCGCTCCCAGCGGAGCTTGGCCATGAAGCCGCCGCCCACTTCGTAGAGGCCGCCGGTGTCGGTCTGCGACTCGTGGGAGAGCCACGCGACGAGGGGCGAGACGTACTCGGGCTTGAGGGCGTCGAGGAGGTCTTTGGGAAGCACGGTCTCGGTCATGCGCGAGCCGGCGATGGGGGCGATGGTGTTGACGAGGACGTTGTTCTTCTTGCCCTCGAGGGCGAGGGTGTTGGCGAAGCCGACGACGCCGAGCTTGGCCATGGAGTAGTTGGCCTGGCCGAAGTTGCCGTAGATGCCCGCGGCGCTGGCGGTGAAGATCACGCGGCCGTACTTCTGCTCGCGCAGGTGGGGCCAGGCCGCGGCGGTGACGCGGTACGCGCCGAGGACGTGCACGCGGTAGATGAGGTCCCAGTCGTCGGCCGACATCTTCTGGAACGACACGTCGCGGAGGATGCCCGCGTTGTTGATGACCACGTCGACGCGCCCGAAGCTGTCGAGCGCGCTCTGGACGATCTTCGCGCCGTCCTCGACGGAGTCGTAGTTGGCGACGGCTTCGCCGCCCGCGGCCTTGATCTCGTCGACCACGGCGTCGGCCGCGGCGCTGCTTTTGCCGCCGCCGGTGTGCCCGCCGCCGAGGTCGTTGACCACCACCCGCGCGCCCCGCCGCGCGAACAGCAGCGCGTGTGAGCGCCCGAGGCCGTTGCCGGCCCCCGTGACGATCACGACCTTGCCATCGAACCGAAGCTCCTCCGCCATCGCTCTCCTCGCCGGGTGAATGGCCATTCAGTGGCCGCGGCGGAGTGTAGAGGGACC
>JAEYZO010000045.1 GCA_023428035.1 Pseudomonadota bacterium
GTGATGGCCCCCGGGGGGCTCGGCGCGCCCTACGCGGGCTGCCCGGCGCCGTGACGGCGGCGTAGCCCCATCACGCGGTCTCCTTCGGTGGCGCGTCGGTAGCGGGCTCCTTCACGGGCTCCTTCACGGGCTCCTTCACGGGCTTCTCTGACTCCTCCTCCTCGGACTTCGCCTTGGGCCTCGCGGCGTCGCGCAGCTTCGCCAGCGGCAGGAGCGCCTTCGTCGCCCGCGCCGCGCTCCCTGCCTCGGTGAGGTCGACCGTCGCCACCACCTTGCTGGTGAAATCCGCGATGGACCTCTGCAGCGCCCGGAGCTGCTCCGCGAGGTTCTGCCCCGTGCCCTCGTCGCGCTGCAGCGCCGCGCGCACCATCGCGTCGTAGCGCGGCTGCACGGCGCGCACTCGCGCGAGGAACTCCGCTCCGGCGAGGGCGTTGATGTCGGCGCCGAGGCCCTGCGCGTCGATCACCTCGAGCATCGCGGCCATGGCCGCGCGCTGCGCCGCGAAGGAGGTCTGCGTGAACGAGAGCCCTCCGTCACCGAAGAGGGCCCGCGCGATCTCGCGGGCGCGCGCGGCGCGGGGGTGACCCTCGTCGGGGAGCAGGCCGTAGCCGTCGAGGCGCATCTTCAGCGACGACCACGCGGCGTCGGCCTCGCGGTCGACGGCGAGGGTGTCGACCTCGGGGATGGCCGAGCGCTCGCTCTTGCGCGCGGCCCAGGCCGTCTGCGCCGAGGCGGCGGCGCGGGCCATGCGGGCGCGGGCGTCGTTCACCCACGCGGGGAGCCCCTTGCGCGACGCGTCGGCCAGCGCCTCGGCGAGGGTGATGGTCGCCGACAGCGGCAGCGTCGGGACGCGCAGCCACAGCGCGCGGTCGAAGAGCGCTTCTTCGGACTGGAGGTCGACCGTGGTGGAGGTGGAGCGGCGCCGGGGTGCCCGGGTGGTGGGCTTCTCGGTCTTGGAGGGGGCCTTGGCGGGCGACCGCCCGGACTGGGCTTGACGCTTCGCGGCGGGCTTGGAGCGTGACGGAGCGGTGCTTCGGGGTCGTGCCATGGGGTCGAGGTTGCACAAGGTCTGACCCGCGCGTCCAGCCCGAAAATGGGGAGTTGGAGACGGTTCCGACCGTCGAAAACAGGGTGAGGGGTCGATGGAGGGTGGTGATCACCGCCCCGAAGGGGTTCGAGGGGTCGATGGAGGGTGGTGATCGCCGTCCCGAAGAGGGGTGAGGGGTCCCGAGGCGCGGATGGCTGAGCGAAACGTGACCCGTCACGACGAGCGCAGCTCGCTCGTCACGGCCACGAGGGTCGCGGCGACAGGCGACGCGTGGAAGGTGACCGGCGGCGTCGACGCGGACGGCGACGACCTCACCGTCGTGGTCGCGATCGACGGCGCGGCGGTGATCGTGACGGTGTTCTGATGGAGGCGACGATGGAGCAGGAGGCGTTCAAGGCGACGAAGTGCCCGACCTGCGGTCGGGCGAAGCTGACGGACGGGACGCGCGAGCTGTCGCGCTCCTTCGGCGGGCGGGTGTACACGGCGACGGTGCCGGCGCAGGTGTGCGGGCGCTGCGGCGAGTCGTTGGTCTCGCATCAGGCGATGGGTCGCTTCGAGGCGGCGGTCACGCGCGCGTTGGTGACCGATGGCGCGCGCGATGGCGCGTCGCTGAAGTGGCTGCGCAAGTCGGCGGGCCTGCGCGCAGAGGACCTCGCGTCGCTCCTCGGGGTGACCGCGAAGACGGTCTCCCGCTGGGAGACGGGGGAGACGCCGGTCGACCGCGCGACGCTCCACACGCTCGGCGAGCTCGCGGTCGATGGCGGTGAGGGCCGTACGACGACCGCCGACGCGCTGCGAGCGATGGCGAAGCCTCCGCCGAAGCGCCCGAAGACGGTCGCGCTCACGGTGACGTGACGCGAGGAAGGCCCCGCCCCGCTCACTCCCCCAGCATCGCGGCCATGAACCGCACCACGGCCCACCGCTGCGCCCACGTCGGTGACCGCTGCACCGTGACGTGGTCGACCACCGGCGTGAGCAGCACCCGCAGCGGCGCGCGGTCCCCCACCTCCATCGCCGCGAAGCGCGACTCCGCCGGCGGGATCACGTCGTCGCGCGACCCGTGGAGCAAATACACGGGCGCCCGCAACCCACCCAGCACACCCGCCGGGGAGGCCGCGCGCATCGCGTCTCCCAGCGTGGGCAGCACCGCCGACACCCGCGAGGCCACCGCGGGCTTGTCGTGCGCGAGGAGCCTCCCCGCGAGCCACGCCGCGTCTCCCGTGAGCGCCCGCGCCTCGCGCTCCGCCGCGCGCCGATCGCCGTGAAGGAACTCCCGCAGCGCCGCTCGGAACGCGGGCAGTGATCGCTCGTCGACGAAGCGCTCGGCGTACGCGTACACGAACACCACCAGGCCGTAGTCGTGGGAGCGCGACCGCTGCGTCCCCTCGGGCGTGGTGAGCTCGTCGAGCGCGAGGAAGCGGCTCACCCGCCTCAGGTCGTGGTGCCCGCCGATCGACGCGACGAACGACACCCTCCCTCGCAGCGCAGGGTCCGCCGCGGCCCGCAGCGCGAGACCCCCCGCGAACGACAGCCCCATCACCCCCGCCCGCTGCCTCCTCACCTCGGGCCTCGCCGCGAGCCACAGGGTCGCCGCGCGCAGCTCGTCCACCGTCGACGCCTGCACCCGGTAG
>JAEYZO010000065.1 GCA_023428035.1 Pseudomonadota bacterium
CGCGGCGTGCTTGACGCTGCGGGGGGACCCCTCTACACCCGCGCCCCATGCATCCAGTGATGCTCACCATCCCCGGGTGGGCTTTCAAGGTCATCGTCCCGCTGCTGATCCTGTGGGGGATGTACTCCATCGTGGTGTCGGTGAACCGGGCCTCGCCCCCGCCGCCGCCTCCGAAGAAGAAGCGCGCGCGCGGAAAGAAGTCCGACGACGCCCCCGTGACCGACGAGGAGCCCGCGCCTGAGAAGCCCAAGGGTCGCACCTTCGACCTGCCCGCCGACACGCCCCTCAACGCGCTGGTCTCCGTCGCGATCGGGCTGGGAGTGTTCGGCTTCGCCGCGCCGGTGACCTTCACGGGCTCGCCCGTCGAGAAGCTGGTGCAGCTCCTCAAGGCCTTCATCTCGGGCGTGGTGTGGCGCGGGTCGTGGCAGTCGCTGCCGATCTACTCCTACGGCGTGATGCTCGGCCTCTCGCTGGTGGTGGGCTGGTACATCGTGCTCGGGCTCACCGAGCGACAGGGGCTGCCCCGCGACAAGATGGCCGACTGCTACGTGTTCACGGCCTTCGTCGCTGTGCTCGGCTCGCGCGTCCTGTACATCCTCACGAACCTCAGCGAGTTCCCGGACCTGTGGTCGATGCTGAAGCTGCGCTCGGGGGGCCTGGTGGCCTACGGCGGCTTCATCGGCGGTCTCCTCGGGAGCATCATCTACCTGCGCTCGCAGCGGATGCCCCTGTGGCCCTGGGCCGACGCCGCGGTGCCCGCGCTCGGCACGGGCCTGATGATCACGCGCCTCGGTTGCTACATGTACGGCTGCGACTTCGGGGCGCCCTTGCCCGCGGGGGCGCCGGGTTTCCTGCGGAGCCTGGGGAGCTTTCCTCACTGGCCTGACAACGCGGGCTCGCCGGCGTGGCACCAGCACGTGCACCGCGGGTTCACGGCGACGCGCGAGGTGTGCGAGCGGGTCTACCACGGGGAGTTCCGGCCCGACGGTCTGTGCCATATCCCGCGGGTGGCGGAGCACTCGGCGCCGGTGCACCCGACGCAGCTCTACGAGTCGCTGGTGGGCGCGACGATCTTCGTGACCCTGATGTGGCTCTGGCGCCGCCGGAAGTGGGAGGGGCAGATCTTCCTGGCCTTCGCGATCCTGTACGGCATCGCGCGGCCGATCCTGGAGATCATCCGAGACGACGCGGAGCGTGGGTTCGTGGGGTCGATGTCGACCTCGCAGTTCATCGGCATCGTGACCGCGGCGATCGCGATCCCGCTGTACATCTACCGGTCGAAGCACGCGAAGCGCGCCCTCCCGGTGGACCTCTTCGCTCCGGTGGACCAGCAGCCGGGTCGGGCGAAGCCGGGCGACGCGGCGTCGGTGGCCGACGAGAAGGTCACCGTCGACGACGTGAAGTCCGAGGCGAAGGCCGACGACGCGACGAAGCCGCTGCCGAAGGCGGAGGAGTAGTCGCGGCGGGGGGCTCCCGACGAGAGGGCGCGTCGCGAAGGCGACGCGGCGCTCGCGGTTCGACGCCTCGCGCCCGTACGAGCACTCCCGGTCGTGGAAGCGCTCGGGGTGGAGCGGTGACGCTTCGCGAGCGGGCCCTCACCCCCGCCCCTCTCCTACTACGTCTTTGCGTTCGTCAGAAGCGTGGGTGGCCGCAGCGTCGAGGCCGTTGGCGTGTCTCTTGTTCGCCTCTGGCCGCGGGAGCGTCGAGGCCGTTGGCCCTCACCCCCGCCCTCTCCCACGACGTGGGCGACGGGGCTGTTGGCCCTCACCCCCTCCCCTCTCCCACGTAGTGCTGCGTTCGACACACAAGTCGAGGACGGGCCTGAGTTTCAGGTGCTTCCGCGGTCGAGCAACGGATCGCGCATAGCAGTAGAGCTCTGGGACATGTCGCCGTTCTCGGACCTGTTCGACCCGAAGGCGTTGGCGTCCTCGATCTGGGGAGACGTCACGCTGCCCGACGCACGCCTGCACGCGCGTCTGCGAGCGACGACGGCGATGCTCGTCGAGCGTCTCGACGCGCCGACGGTCAGCGTTCCCCGCAAGCTCGTGGTCGGCGCCCAGCGCCTTTGGAACAATGACCGCGTGACGCCCGAGAGCCTCGCCACGCCGATGCTCGAGCATCAGGCCGGACAGCTGACCGGAGCCACCTCGCTCATCATCGCCCATGACACGATGGAGATCGACCTCACCGGGCGCTACCAGACGGACGACGCTGGGCCGCTGCGCTCGCCGCACGCCTGCGGTCACCTTTTGCACTGGTCGTTGGCGGTCGACCCGATCACGCACCGCCCCCTCGCGGCGCTGGCCTTCACGGTCTGGACGCGGCCCATGGCGACGCGCAAGCAGGACCACGCCACACGCCCGCCCGAACAGCGCGAGAGCATCAAGTGGACGCGCGAGATGACGGCCTGCCTCGCGACGCTCGCGCGCGCCAAGGTCCACGCCCAGGTCACGCACGTCATCGACCGCGAGGGCGACACCCACGACAACTTCACCTTCGCGGTCCAAGGCAAGCACCGCCTCATCACGCGCGCCGCCCAGGACCACGCGATCGCCGAGGCACCCGGGACGCTCTTCAAACGCTTCGCCGACGACATCGCCTTCCCGCAGGAGACGACATGCACGCGCGAGGTGCCGACCAAGGCGCGCGCGGACGCGCTGCGCGCTGCGCGCGCCGAGGGCCGCGAACAGGTGCGCGCGATCGGTCAGGCGCTCAAGGCCCTGGGCGGTCATCGCAAGGCCACGCTGCGTGTGCGGTGGGCCGCGGTGACGCTCGCGCCCGATGCCCACAAGAAGAAGTCCTCGCGCCGTTCGCCCGTGAGGGTGTGGGCGGTGCAGATCCATGAGTCGAACGCGCCACCGCTGGTGGAGCCGCTGTCCTGGTTGCTGCTGACGACGGTGCCGGTGACGACGGTCGACGAGGCGCTCGCAGTGGTCGATGCGTATCGTGGCCGCTGGCCCATCGAACCGATGCATGCGGTGCTCAAGACGGGCTTGCAGGTCGAGCGGCAGGGCGTCACGGACGTGGCCGCGTCCCGGCGCCTGCTGGCGGTGCTGCTGCCGGTCTCGCTACACCTGATGCGGTGGGCCTACGGGTGGCGCGAGAGCCCGCAGCAGCTCGCGAGCGCGCAGGTGCCGACGGCGGTGCTCGATGCGCTCAAGTCCGCGTGTCGCTTCCGCGGTCTGTCGCTGCCGCGGCGCGCGTGGACGATCAAGGACGTCGTGCTGCGCCTGGCGGCGCTCGGTGGCTACGAACACCGACCGGATCGCACGCCGGGCTGGCTCGTGCTCTGGCGAGGCTGGCACGAGCTGCTGCGCTTCTGGCGCGTCGTGGCCTTCGCGCAGACCGCTGCACCCTCCGAGCTCCCCGACAAACCTCCGCCGAAAACGCCGTGGAAACCGAGGGGAGCATGAGTTGTGTGTCGAACGCAGCACTACGTGGGAGAGGGGCCGGGGGTGAGGGCCACAGCCCCGTCGCGCGTCTTGGGTAGGCCGGCGGTGAGGATCACCGCCCCGTGATCGAGCCCGCGCGCGCGGTGGTGATCGTGAACCCCGCCGCCGCGGGAGGCGCCGTGCGCAGACGCACCATCGCCATCGAGGCCCTCGTGCGCGGAGCCCTCGGGCCCGTGTCGATCCGCGAGACCACCCGCGCGGGAGACGGGATCACCCTCGCCCGAGAGGCCCTGTCGCAGGGAGCGACCACGGTGCTCTCCCTGGGCGGTGACGGCACGCACCACGAGGTCGTCGCGGGCTGCGTCGCGAGCGGCGTCGACCCCTCGCGATGGGTCTACGGCGCGCTCCCCGCGGGAACAGGCGGAGACTTCACCCGGACGCTCCCCTACGGCCGCGACCTCACCGCGGCGGTGAGGGCCGTCGCGAGCAGCGCCCCGCGGTGGATCGACACCGGCGAGGTGGACTTCACCCGCGACGACGGCGGGCGGGCGACGGAGGTGTTCCTGAACGTGGCCTCGTGCGGGGCCAGCGGTGAGGTCGACCGCGCGGTGAACGCGAGCGCGAAGCGCTGGGGGGCGATGTCCTTCCTCGCGGCGACGGTGGGGGTGATGGCGCGCTATCGACCGCCGCGGGTGCGCGTCACCGTCGACGGGGAGGACCACGGCGAGCACCGCCCCTCGGTGATCGCGGTCTGCAACGGGCAGTGGGCCGGAGGCGGGATGCGCTTCGCCCCCAAAGCATCGCTCGACGACGGGCTGTTGGACGGCGTGGTGGTGCCGTGGTCGCCGCTGTGGCGCTCGGTCTTCGACACGCCGAAGCTCTACGCGGGCGCGCTGGAGAAGATCCCCGGCGCGGTGACCTTTCGTGGGCGCGAGGTGAGGGTCGACGTGCTCGGGGGCGAAGCCCTCATCGACGTCGACGGAGAGGCCCCGGGGAGGGCTCCCGCGGTGTTCCGGGCGCGACCGAGGTCGCTGCGGCTCCTCGGGCTGGAGGGGTGATACCGTCGCGCGATGCGCGCGTGGCTCTCGCTCTGTCTAGTGCTCGGGTGCGGCGCTTCGACGGGGCTCACGACCGCGGGCGACGCTGGTGTGCCCGATGCTCCGTCGTGCCTCCCTCCGTGCCTCGCGCGCGCCTTCAACGAGTGCTCGCCGCCCACCGGGGCGTGCGTGGCGTACATCACCGCCGCGGTCGACAACTGGCGTCGGTGCTTCGCCAACGGGCTCCGCGTCGAGGCGCAGCCCATGGGAGGCCACCGCTACCGCTCCGACCGCGGGGTGTGCGCGAGCGTCTCGACGGTCGCGGCGGCGACGGTGAACGTCGACACCTGGCGCGACGGCGCGGGCACGGTCATCGCGACGGCGACGCGCCCCTACACCTCCGAGGCGTGGACCATCACCTGCGACGGCGCGGAGTACGTCGTCGACCCGAGCTCCGCGGCCTGCACGAGCGACCCGTGGGTGCGCGGCCGCAACCCCCACGCGCTGCCCTGCCCCATCGGCCCCGGCAGCGACGCCTGCCGTACGCAGTGAGCCATACGACAGGCCCCACCATGAACAGGCGCGCGTTCGACCGGAGAGACGGCGACCTCGTCGACATCCACCCCGACCCCGACGGCTGGGCGGGGTCGTCGACCTACCCCGCGCCGCTGTCGTGGCCCGCGCCTCCCGCGCCAACTCCTCCGTCGCCCGAACAGGTCGCCGCGTGGGTCGAGCGACTGCGCGCGGGCGACTGGAGCGCGCACGAGCTCCTGCCCGCGATGTCGGAGTGGCTCGCGTGGGAGCCCTCGCTGCGCGTCGCGATGAGCCACGCGGAGCGGCTCGCGCCGGTGGCCCCCGTGGCGCTGCTGCGCGAGCTGTTGAACGCGGCGCTCGCGGAGGAGCCCGACGCGGAGCTGCGCGCGGCGATGGAGCGGGCGCTCGCGTAGCGCCGCCTACCCCACACCTCGTCGCGCGGCGAACACCGGCGCCATCACCGCGGGGTCATCCGTCACGATCCCGTCGGCGCCGAGGTCCAACAACCTCGTCGCTTCGCGGGGGTCGTTGATGGTCCAGTAGTCCACCCGCAGCCCCAGCGCGTGGGCCTTCGCGATGAAGCCCGCCGTGTCGAGGCGCACCCTCCCCGCGTGCGTCGGGATCTGCGCCGCCGTCCCCCTCGGCCTCCGCAGCGAGTGCCACCGCGTCGGCGCCACGAGCAGCGACAGCACCTCGGGCAGTGACATCCCCGTCGGGCCTGGGTACCCCGCGGCGCGCACCGCGGAGAGCACCGCGCCCTCGAAGCTCGTGAGCAGCACCCGCTCCTCCGCGCGCTTCTCCCGCAACAGAGACAACAAGGCGTCCACCATCGACGGCGCCCGCTGCTTCACGTCGACGTTCAACGGAACGCCCGGGAACGCGTCGAGCACCGCCGCCAGGGTAGGGATACGCACACCCTTCCCGTTGAAGGGCCGGTCGCCGTCCTCGTCGACGAAGCCCCAGCCCACGTCGATGCGCTGGAGCGCGTCGAGCGTCAGCCGACGAAGCTCGACGGTCACCCCCGCGGTGCGCGCGAGCGTCGGGTCGTGCGCCACCACGACGTGCCCGTCCGCGGTGAGGTGTACGTCCATCTCCAGCGCGTCGGCGCCGAGCTCCAGCCCGCGGGCGAAGGACTCCAGGGTGTTCTCGGGCCGCTCCTTCGCGGCGCCGCGGTGGGCGTAGAGCC
>JAEYZO010000189.1 GCA_023428035.1 Pseudomonadota bacterium
CCCGCGGAGAGCGTACCGACGGTGAGCGCGAGGAGCGCCGCGGCCTGCGCCATCGCCGCGAGGCCGACGTGGTGAAAGGCCGTCATGAACACGCGACCGGCGTAGGCGGCGAGGCCCGCCCACGCGACGCACAAGGGCGGCGCGACGAGCGCGAGGGCGGACACGTAGCTGCCCCGCGCGAGCACCCAGGCGTCGAGGGCCGCTCGCCGCGAGGGAGTGAGCGCGAGGGCGAAGGGAGAGAGCGCGAGCCCCACCACGAGCCCGGGGACCACCAGCAGCGACGCGAGGCGCCACCCGAGGGCGAAGCGATGCCCCGAGCTCGCCCCGAGGCCCCACGCGAAGCCCGCGAGCGCGCCCGCGAGCACGGGCCCCGCGACGGCGGCGCCCACGCGGCGCGCGGTGTCTCGCGCGGAGGTCACTTCCCCTGGAACTGCGCGGGGCGCTTCTGGAGGAAGGCCGCGACGCCCTCCATGCAGTCCTCCGAGCGGAGGCACTCCGCCTGGGCCTTGCCCTCGGCCGAGAACGCCGTCGCGAAATCCGCGTCGAGCCCCGCGCGCATCAAGCGCTTGATCCGCGCGAGCGCCATGGGGGCGGCGCCCACGAGCTTGTCGACCACGGCCTGCGTCACGGAGGCCAGCTCCGAGGGCTCGCACAGGCGCGCGACGAGCCCGAGGCGGTGCGCCTCCGCGGCGTCGAGCTTCTCTCCGAGCAGCGCGAGCTCCAGGGCCTTGGAGAGCCCCACGAGGCGGGGGAGCATCCACGTGCCGCCGCCGTCGGGGATGAGCCCGATGCGCACGAAGCCCTCTTGAAAGTAGGCCCGGGTGCTCGCCACGCGCAGGTCCGCGGCGAGGGCGAGGTCGCAGCCGAAGCCGTAGGCCGCGCCGTCGACCGAGGCCACCACGGGCTGCGGCGCGCGCACCACCGCGCGGATGAGGTCTTGGAACTTCGCGAGGTGCTCGTCGACGCGCTCCAGGAGCTCGGGCCCCTGGCTCGCGGCGTAGCGCAGGTCGGCGCCGGAGCAGAACGCCCCCCCCGCGCCGGCGAGCACGATCACCCGCGCGTCGCCCGCGGTGACGACGCCCTCGGTGAGGGCGGCGAGCACCGAGGGCTCGAGCGCGTTGCGGCAGTCGGGGCGGTCGAGGGTGACCCAGCGCGCGCCGCCGCGGTCTTCGATGTGCACTGCGTTCATGGGACGTCTCACTCCTCGGTGGGGGGCTTCGGGGCCGTGGGCCTCTTCATGGCGATGAGGGGCTTCACCCCTGGCGTGCCGTCGTGGGCGGTGATGCTCGCGGGGGCGAGCGAGAGGGCGTGGGCGCGGGCCACCACGAGGTCGCGGTCGACCACGGGCACGGCCTCGGGGTGGGCCTCGACGACGGCCACGGTGACCGGGTCGCCGGGCTCGTGCGACGCGGGCAGGGCCTGGTAGAAGCGCGTGCCGCGGTACCACTCCACCAGCTCGCCGAGCAGCACCTTGAGCACCGAGGCCACGGGGATCGCCACGAGGAGGCCCGTGAAGCCCGCGACCTTTCCGCCCGCGAGGAGGGCGATGATCACGGTGACCGGCGAGAGGCCGATGGAGCCGCCCACGATGCGCGGCGTGACGAGCGTGAGGTCGAGCACGTGCACGAAGAGCATGTAGCTCAGCACCGCGAAGACCTGCGACGAGCCGCCCTCGAGCACCGAGAGGAGCAGGGCCATGCCGAGGGCGATGAAGAAGCCCACGTAGGGCACGAAGGAGAGGAGCCCCGCGATGATGCCGAGGCCCAGCCCTCCGGGGACGCGCAGCGCGGCGAGGCCCACGGCGAAGAGCCCGCCGAGGATGAGCATCGCGAGGGACTGACCGCGAACGTAGCGGCCGAGGGCGCGGTCGACGTTGACGACGATGCGCTCGACGTCGGCGCGCGCGCGCAGGGGGATCAGCGCCGCCACGCCCCTGATGAGCCGCTGCCAGTCGAGGAGGAAATAGAAGGCCATCGCCATCACGATGACCCCCTCGAAGATGGCTTGAATGACCGTGACGCCGGCGCCTGCGGCGGAGAGCATCACCGAGGCGGTGCGCGGCGCGATCTCGCTCGCGCGCAGGCCGAGCTGCGCGAGCCACTGGTCGACGGTGACCGGGATGCGCACGTGGTAGTTCTGGCGCAGCCGCAGGAGGAGCTGGTTCGCCCAGGGGATCCAGTGCTCGCGGAGCTTCGTGGGGAGAGACGTCGCGAGGGTGGTGAGCTGCCGGATCAGGTCGGGGACGACGATCCAGAAGCCGAGCACGACGACCACGGTGAGACCGAGGAGCACCACCGCGATGGCGAGGGGCCGCGGCATCCTCCGCCGCTCGAGGAACTCCACCAGGGGTTCGAGCAGGTACGCGACGCCCAGGGCCATCGCGACCAGAAGCAGGATGTCGTGGAAGTACCAGGCCAGCGCGAGCAAGAGCGCGAGCACCACCCACGGCACCACCGCGCGCTGCGGGGCCGTCGGCGCCACGAGCCGAAAGGGCCGGGCCGCCCGAGGCGAGACGTCGGGCGCGCTCGGGGGAGGCTGCGAGGTCGGGTCCATCCGTGCGGGAGGCCGTACCGCACTTGCAATCGGTCGTTGTACTGTGCGAGTGTTCAGTGCGTGGGTCGCGCAGGGCGCGCGACCTGACCGACGGAGGGCAGCGATGGCCGACGGCATGCTGGCGAGGGAGATCGACGGGGCTTGCGTCGAGCGCAAGATCGACGGCGCGACGCTGGTGTTCCAGCGCTGGGCCGACGTGTGGATGATCGACCGGCTGCCCGACCTCGACGACGAGGGCGACCCCGGGGCGAGCACCGCGGTGACCCGCGACGCGCTCGCGAGCGCCGACGGCCTGGGCTTGATGACCCTGCGCGACCGTCAGCTCCGACGTCTCGGGCTCCCGAGAGAGGGCGACGGAGCGGCGATCTTGTGGCGCCTCGTGAGCGACTTCGACGGCTTCGATCCCTGACCGCTCGCGCGGGGAGGTCTGCTAGGGTCCGCGGCTCCATGCACGTGCCCTCGCGGATCGCGCTCGCGGCGCTCCTCGCGCCCGCGGTCTCCCTCGCGCAGCCCCGCGGTCAGGCACCGCGCGTCGCGGTCGGTGCCATCACTGGAGAGCGCTCGGCCATCACCCGCAGCATGGTGGCGAGCGTCCTGGCGGACCACGTGGGCGAGATCGAGCTGGCCTCGACCACGGAGTACAACGCCACCGCGCAGCGACTGGGGATCGCCAACCAGCAAGACCAGGCCGCCATCGAGGCCCTCTCCCGCGAGCTCCGCCTCGACGCCGTGGTGGTGGGCTCCCTCGAGCGGCGTCTCCGCGGGTACCGCCTCGTGCTCCGCGTGATGCGCGGCGGCGACGGGATGCTCTCGGGCAACGCCACGTGGGAGTTCGACCACATGGAAGAGGTCAACGCCCTCGGCACCGAGATCTGGGAGCGGCTCAGCCCGTACTTCCGCGTTCAGATCCCGCCGACCCCTACCCCGACTCCGACCCCAACCCTCACGCCTACGGGCAACGCCGTCACGCCCACGCCGATGGGCAACGCTCCCCGCTCGACGACGCCCGCGTCTGCGCCGGCGCCCGCGAGCTCTCCCGGCCTCGGGTGGCTCGAGCTCCGCGTGGGCGGCGGCCTCGGAGGGCGCGACTGGCGCGTGCCCGTGCTGGGAGAGAGCTCGCCGCGGGGCTACGAGAACCCGACCTTCCCGGTGCTCACCGCGGGGGTGACGGCGCTGTGGCCGGTGCGTCGTCAGCGGCTGGGGGTGGGCCTCGACGCGCAGTTCAACCTCCCGCTGGGGCTGTCGTCGGTGGGCCGCGACTCCAGCGGCAGGGAGGTCCCGCTCGCGTCGTCGTCGTACGGGTTCCTGCTGGGGGCGATGGTGGCGCGCCGGCCCGCGGGGGGCGGCGAGCTGCGCTTCTCCGCGGGGCTCGCGCTGCACGCCTTCGACGTCGACACGGCGCGGCTGCCCGTCGACCGACGTCTCAGCAACGCGGGCTACATCGGCCTGCGCGTGGCGGGCGAGGGCGTGCTGCCCCTGTGGTCTCGCCCCGAGGGGGAGTTCGGCTTGCTCTTCGGCGGGGAGCTGCGGTGGATGGGGGTGAGCGCCGACATGAAGGCCGCGTTCGGGCAGAACCCTGGCGACACCTTCGCGATCGGCGCGTGGGGCGGCTTCGCGGCGCGCCTCGACGCGCTCACGCCGGGGCTGGGCCTGCGGCTCGTGGCGGAGTTCGTTCGATACCGAACGAGCTTCGCCGGGCCCATCGACCCGCGGGCGGGGGTGGGCACGGCGAGCGACTCGGTCGACGACTACACCCGCTTCTCGATCGCGGTGACCTACGCCTTCGGCGTCGAGGCCACGGCGTCGCGGTCGGCCCCGCGCAGGGACCCCTTCCTCGGGCGCTGACCCGCCACCGCGGCGGCGCTCCGTGGTGTATATCCCTCGCCCCCGTAGCCGGAGGCTGAAGGTGAACACGCGCACGTCCGACGAGATCCGCAGGTCGTTCCTGGAGTTCTTCCGCGAGCGAGGCCACGAGGTAGTGGCGAGCTCGGGCGTGGTGCCGCGCAACGACCCCACGCTGCTCTTCACCAACGCCGGCATGGTGCAGTTCAAGGACGTCTTCCTGGGCGACGACAAGCGCGCCTACACCCGCGCCGCGTCGAGCCAGAAGTGCGTGCGGATGTCGGGCAAGCACAACGACCTCGACAACGTGGGCCGCACGGCGCGGCACCACACCTTCTTCGAGATGCTCGGCAACTTCTCCTTCGGCGACTACTTCAAGCGCGACGCCATCGCCTTCGCGTGGGAGCTGCTCACGAAGGTCTGGAAGATCGACCCGGCGCGCCTGGTCATCACGGTCTTCGGCGGCGAAGACGGCCTCGCGGCCGACGACGAGGCGCGCGCGATCTGGCGCGAGGTCACGGGCTTCGACGACGCTCGGATCATTGGCCTCGGCCGCAAGGACAACTTCTGGTCGATGGGCGACACGGGCCCCTGCGGGCCGTGCACCGAGGTCCACTATTTCATGGGCGACGGCGCACCGACCATCGAGACCTTCGGCGAGGAGCCCGGGTCCGACGGCGAGGGCTGGATGGAGATCTGGAACCTGGTCTTCATGCAGTTCAACCGCGCGGTGAAGGACGGTCCGCTCACGCCGCTCCCGAGCCCCTGCGTCGACACCGGGATGGGCCTGGAGCGCGTCGCCGCGGTGCTCCAGGGCGTGACGAGCAACTACGACACGGACCTCCTGCGCCCGATGGTCGAGCGCGCGGCGGAGATCGCGGGGCGGCCCTACGCGGCGACCGACGAACTCCACGACGTCGCGTGCCGGGTGATCGCCGACCACGCCCGCATGGCGGCCTTCGCGCTCGCCGAGGGTGTCACTCCCTCGAACAAAGACCGCGGCGCCGCGCTGCGCAGCGTGATGCGCCGGGCGATCCGCTTCGCGTTCCTCCAGGGCGTGAAGGAGCCGTCGCTGCATCGGGTGGTCGACACGGTCATCGAGCGCATGGGCGCGGCGTGGCCCGAGCTGCGCCAGCACCGTGATTTCATCCTCGCGCAGTGCGAGGCGGAGGACCGGCGCTTCCGCGAGACGATCCCCACGGGCCTCGCGCTCTTGGAGCGCTTCGAGGGCTGGGCCCAGGGGACCGCGGGCGAGAGGGTGCTCCCCGGGGCGGTGGCCTTCGACCTGTACGCGACGCACGGGTTTCCCCGCGACCTCACCGAGGTGATCGGCCGCGAGCGCGGCTTCGTCATCGACGAGGAGGGCTTCGAGCGCGCGAAGGACGCCCACTCCGAGGTCTCGCGCGGCGACGGCGAGGGCGTGTCGAAGCAGGAGCGCGTGCGCGCCGAGCACCGCGAGGCCCTGGCGCGCGCGGGCGGCGCGGTGGAGTTCACGGGCTACGACCGCGACGAGGGCGAGAGCGTGGTGGTCGCGATCCTCAAGGGGCGTTACGGCGACAAGTCCCCGTGGGAGATCGTCGACGCGCTCGGCGAGGGCGAAGAGGCCCAGGTGGTCACCCGCGCGACGCCCTTCTACGGCGAGGCGGGCGGGCAGGTGGGCGACCGCGGGACGATCTCCACCGCGGGCGGAGCGTTCACGGTCGACGACGCGCAGAAGCCCATCGGGGGCCTGGTCGTGCAC
>JAEYZO010000239.1 GCA_023428035.1 Pseudomonadota bacterium
CCCGCGTGGGTGCGTGCCTGGGGGCCGGCCTGCCCGCGCCGGCCCACGGAGAGGCCGAGGAGCGCCCCTGCCATGGCAGCGCGCGACGCGGGCGAAGGTGAGCTCCCAGCCGAGGCCATGGTGGCGAAGGCCGCGAGGGTGAGCGCGAGGGAGGGCGCGTCGGTGAGGAGCGCCCCCGCGGTGTGCGCGAAGGCTGGGGAGAGCGCGAGGAGCGCCCCCGCGAGGAGCGACGCGCGGCGGCTGAGCCCGAGGGCGCGGGAGAGCGAGGCGATGAAGGGCGCGGCGAGGGCCGAGACGCAGAGCCACGCGAGGGAGAGCAGGGTCGAGAGCGACCACGGAGACGCGCCGAGGGAGAGGGCGAGGCGAGAGAGGGCGTGGGAGGCGAGGACGAAGGCGGGGCGGCCGAGCATGAGCCCGCCGGCGCGGCCGTCGACGGACTGGGCGACGTAGGAGAAGGAGTCCCAGTAGACGAGGCCGCGGGGGGCGACCCAGAGGCCAGCGGCGAGGGAGAGGAGCCAGAGGGCCGCGGCGGCGGCGACGGGCGGTCTGCGCCGCGGTGCGGGGTCCATCGGTGGGGGAGTGGGGTTGTGCATCCGGCGCGGCGCCGGGGTCAACGCGGCTTGACACCCCGTCGCGGCGGGGACTATCCGCGTCGCTCCCAAGGGAGCGCCACCGCCCATGATCGAGGCCGAGGGCCTCACGCGCCGCTACGGCGCGCGCACCGTCGTCGACGACATCACCTTCGCCGTGCCCCGCGGAGAGATCGTGGGCTTTCTCGGGCCCAACGGCGCGGGCAAGACCACCACCCTTCGGATGCTCTCGGGCTACATCCCGCCCACCCGGGGCGTCGCCCGCGTGGGGGGCCACGACATCGTCGAAGAGTCCATCGAGGCCCGGAGGCTCATCGGGTACATGCCCGAGAGCGTGCAGATCCACCCCGAGATGCGCGTCGACGAGTACCTGCGCTTCAGGGCCGAGATCAAGGGCGTGCGAGACATCAAGGCCGCCGTCGAGAGGGCCCTGGAGCTCGCCGACATCACCGCCGCCTCGCGGCGCTTGATCCAGGAGCTCTCCAAGGGCAACCGGCAGCGCGTGGGCCTCGCCGACGCCCTGGTGGCCCGGCCTCCCTTGCTCATCCTCGACGAGCCCACCGAGGGCCTCGACCCCAACCAGGTGCTGCGCTTCCGCGACGTGCTCAAGGGCCTCGGGGCCGAGCACACGATCCTGCTCTCGACGCACATCCTCTCCGAGGTCGAGGCGGTGTGCTCCCGCGTGGTCATCATCCACCAGGGCAAGGTGGCCGCCTCGGGGCCCCTCTCGGAGGTGCGCGCGGAGCTGCAGGGCGGACGTCGCGAGCTCGACGTGGCCGCCGCCCTCCGCGGAAAGAGCGAAGACGCTTTCACGCAACTGGTGTCGGGCATCGACGGCGCGGAGCTGTCGACCCCCGAGGTCACCGACGGGGTCGCGCGGGCGGTGCTCACGGTGCCCGCGGGCGACGAGGGCGAGGCCGTCGAGCGCTTCGCCGCGGCCTGCGTGGGGGCGGGCCTGGGCCTGCGGGCGATGACCCCGCGGCGCCGCTCGCTGGAGGGCGTCTTCCACGAGCTCACCACCCGAGACGACAAGGAGCGCGCCGCGTGAAGACCACCTGGGCCATCTACAAGCGGGAACTCCTCGGCAACTTCTGCTCGCCCCTCGCGTGGGTGGTGCTGGTGACCTTCCTGCTGTTCAACGGGGTGGTCTTCTACTTCTTCATGCAGATCACCGCGACGAACCCCGCGATCAGCGGCGCGCGGGGCCCGCTGCAGATGTTCTTCGGGAGCACGATCCTCTCGATCCTCACGCTCTTGATCTTCACCCCCGCGCTCACCATGCGCACCATCGCCGAGGAGCGGCGCTCGCGCACCCTCGAGCTCCTGCTCACCGCGCCGGTGACCTCGACGCAGGTGGTGCTGGGAAAGTTCCTCGGCGCGGTGACCACCTGGCTCGCGCTGTGGTTGCCGACGCTCCTCTACGCCCTGGTGGTGAAGCGCTACGGCCCGGTCGACTGGGGCGCCCTCGCCTCGGGCTACGCGGGGGTGAGCCTCATCGGCGCGTCGTTCCTCGCGCTGGGGATACTGATGTCTGCCATCGCCCGCTCGCAGGTGGTGGCCTTCATGCTGTCGTTCCTCGCGATCGGCGGTGTGATGTTCGCGCTGGGCCTGGGCTCGTACATCTTCCGCGAGGGCTGGCAGCGGCAGTTCTTCTCCTACGTGAACCTCTGGGAGCACATGGAGCACTTCTCCCTGGGCATCGTCGACAGCCGCGCGGTCACCTACTACGCCTCGGTGATCGCCTTCGCCCTCGCGATGGCCGTGCGCGCCATGGCCTCACGGAGGGACGCGTGAGCGACGAAGAGACGCCCAAGACCTCGGAGGAGAGCGCCCCCGAGGAGTCACCTCCGAAGCGCGAGGAGCGCGGCTTCGTCGACGCCTTCCTCCGCGGGCCCGCGGTGGTGGTGCTCGGGGCCCTGTTGCTGGTGCAGGTGAACTACCTCGCCGCGCGGCACTACCGACGCTGGGACTGGACCCAGGGCGCGGTCTTCACGCTCTCGCCTCGCTCGACGCAGATCGCCCGCGGGATGCGCGCGCCCACGCAGATGTACGTGCTCCTCGCGCGCGACGAGCCGCTCTACGGCGACGTCTCGGAGCTCGCCGAGCGCTACGCCGCGGCGAGCGGGCGCGTCGAGGTGGTCTACATCGACCCCGACCGGCAGAGAGAGAGGCTCGTGGCGCTCGCCCAGGAGCTCAACCTCCAGCTCGTGGGGAGCCGCGACGGGGAGCGCACGCTCTCGTCGGCGGGCATCGTCGTGCGCCGAGGGAGCCGGCACTGGGAGGTGCAGCGGGAGCAGCTCCGTGAGCTGGGCGCTCCGTCGGGGGGCGAGGACGACACCGCGAGCCGGGTGCTGAACGCGAAGATCACCGTGGAGCGGGCGATCTCAGAGGCGCTCCTGCAGGTGGACCGGGAGCGGGCGACGAAGGTGTGCTTCTCGACGGGTCACGCCGAGATGCCGATCTCGTCGGGAGACCGCGCGGGCGCCGGCCTGGTGGAGGACCTGCGGCACCACAACTTCGAGACCCGCGAGGTGGAGGTTCGCGGTCAGACGGGCGTGCCCGCGGACTGCGACGCGCTGGTGATCGCTGGGCCGCAGCGGGCCTTCCCCCGCGAAGACGCGGCGGCGGTGGAGGCGTACCTGCGCTCCGGGGGGAACGTCGCGATGTTCCTCGACCCGGTGGTCTTGGAGGGCCGCGTGGTGCCCACGGGCCTCGAGTCGGTGGCGGCGCTGGGCGGGATCGCTCTGCCTCCGGCCATCGTGGTGGAGGGCGACGCCTCGCACCTGGTGGCCGACGCTCCGCCGGTGAACTTTCGCGCCGACACCTGGAACGAGCACGACATCACCCGAGACCTCCGCGGCTACTCGGTGTTGATCTCGAT
>JAEYZO010000312.1 GCA_023428035.1 Pseudomonadota bacterium
GAGCGCGCCCGCGTCACCGACCTCACCCGCCTCCTCCGGGACGTGCTCGGCTGGCGCGACGACGACTGCATCCCCGCCGCGCAGCTCCCTGACTCGCTCCGCGTGCCGCTGCCCGAGTACCGCGAAGAACTCTCCCCCACCTGGGCCACGTCCCTCCCCGAAGACCCGGAGCGCTACGTCATCCTCGCGCTCGAGCTCCCCCGCGACGTCGACCTCGACACCCGCCACGGAGACTCCGACCACGGCTGGAACGCCTCGCCCCACGCGCGCTTCGAACGCCTCCTCCGCGAGACCCGAGTGCCCATCGGGCTGCTCTCCAACGAGACCTCGCTACGGCTCGTCTACGCCCCCACAGGCGAGGCCACCGGGCACGTCACCTTCCCCTACCCCCTCCTCGCGCGCACCGCGGGGCGCGTCGCCCTCGGAGCCCTCCGCGCCCTCCTCCACGCCGACAGGGTCTTCACCGCGCCCGAGAAGCAGCGCCTCCCGCACATCCTCCGCGAGTCGCGGCGCTTCCAAGGACGCGTCTCGAACACCCTCGCGCAGCAGGTCCTCGACGCCCTCTGGGAGCTGCTCCGGGGCTTTCAGTCCGCCGACACCCTCGCGAACGGAAGGGTCCTCCGCACCGCCCTCGAACACGGCGGCGCGGAGCTCTACGGCGGGCTCCTCACCGTGCTCCTGCGCCTCGTGTTCCTCCTCTACGCCGAGGACCAGGGCACCCTCCCCGGCGACGGTCTGTACGCCCGCTCCTACGGCCTCGCCGGGCTCTACGAGCGCCTCCGCGAAGACGCCGGAGCGCACCCCGACACCCTCGACCTGCGCTTCGGCGCGTGGGGGCAGCTCCTCGCCCTCTTCCGACTCATCCACGACGGCGGAGGCCACGGCCCCCTCTCGCTCCCGCCCCGCTACGGAGACCTCTTCGACCCCACCGCGCACCCCTTCCTCGAAGGCCGCGACGTCCCTCCAGGGACGCCCCGCAACGCGCTCCCCTTCGAGGTCCCGCGGGTCTCCGACGGCGTCGTGTGGCGCGTGCTCTCCAAGCTCATGGTCATCGACGGCGAGCGCATCTCGTACCGCACCCTCGACGTCGAACAGCTCGGCTCCGTCTACGAGTCCATGGTCGGCTTCACCGTCGAGCGCGCCGTCGGAGCCTCGCTCGCCCTCAAGCCCGATGACGTGGTGGTGGACCTCGACGCCCTGCTCAGGACCGCCCCCAACGACCGACTGAAGTCCCTCAAGTCCCTCGCGGGAGCCTCCGTCTCGGGAGCCTCCGCCGAGGCCCTCCGCAGCGCCGCCACCACCGACGCCCTCGCCACTGCGCTGGAGCGCGCCCGCTCGCACCGCACCCCCGCGGTGCTCCCGCTCGGGTCGGTGTACCTCCAGCCCACGGCCGAGCGACGGAGGTCGGGCACGCACTACACGCCGCGCGCGCTCACCGAGCCCATCGTGCACCGCACCCTCGACGCGGTGCTCCCGACGGAGCCCGCGCCTACGCCCGAGGCCGTACTCGCCATGCGGGTGTGCGACCCCGCCATGGGGTCAGGGGCCTTCCTCGTGGCCGCGTGCCGCTGGCTCGGCGACAGGCTGGTGCGAGCCTGGGCCGCGCACGGGGGACGTCCCACCATCGCCGCGGGCGACGACGAGACGCTGGTGGCGCGCAGGCTCGTCGCGCAGCGGTGCCTCTACGGAGTGGACCGCAACCCCTTCGCCGTCGGCCTCGCGCGGCTCTCGCTCTGGCTCGTCACCCTCGCCAAGGACCACCCCTTCACCTTCGTCGACCCGAACCTCCGACACGGAGACTCCCTCGTCGGGCTCGACCGCGACCAGGTGCTCTCGGTGAGCTTCGAGCTCGCGGGCTTCGAGCAGGGCGCCACGGCAAAGCGCACGAAGAAGTCCCGCGACGAGGCCGCGCAGGTGTCGCTGCTGCGACCGATGGTGGTGAACGCGCTGGCCCGCAGCCGAAAGCTCCGCGAGGAGATCGCCGACCTCGCGATGCAAGACGACGTGAGCGAGAAGCGCTTCCTGCACGACCAGTCGCGGCACGAACTGCGCGAGGCGAGGGCCCTGGCCGACGCGATGGTCGAGGTCGCCTTCGCGTCCGGCAGCGCCAAGGACAAGAAGACCCGGCTGGAGTCCCTCCGCGCCCTCGTGGAGACGTGGACCTCCGGCGGAGACGCGACGCCCATCGCGCAGGAGTCGAAGAAGCTCCACGAGCGGGGCGTGGTCCCCTTCCACTGGCCGCTGGAGTTCCCCGAGGTCTTCAGCGACGACCGCGGAGGCTTCGACGCCATCGTGGGGAATCCGCCGTTCGCTGGGAAGAACACGCTGATCGCAGGCAACGCCGACGGCTACCTCGATTGGCTCCTGTCGCTCCACGAGGAGAGCCACGGCAACGCCGACCTCGTCGCGCACTTCTTCCGCAGGGCGTTCCATCTACTACGGGCAGGCGGCGCGTTCGGGTTGATCGCGACCAACACGATCTCGCAGGGGGACACTCGCTCGACAGGACTTCGCTACCTCACGACGCACGGCGCAACGATCTTCGCGGCCACCAAGCGACTGAAGTGGCCGTTGGAGGGCGCTGCGGTAGTCGTCAGCGTCGTTCATGCGGTCAGAGGCACCTATTCCAAATCGGCAGAACTAGACGGCCGAACAGCGGAACGAATCACTGCCTTCCTTGTTGACGTAGGTGACAACGTCGATCCGTTGGCTCTCCACGAAAACGCGGGCAGAAGTTTCATCGGCACCTACGTCCTTGGCAGCGGGTTTATCTTCGACGACTCCAAAGCGGCGACAGGCGAAACGACTGACCTTGCGACCATGCACCGCCTGATTAAGCAACACCCGAACAACGCCGAGAGAATTCAGCCCTACCTCGGAGGCGAGGAGCTCAACACGAGTCCGACCCAATCACATCACCGCTACGTCATCAACTTTGGACAGATGACTGAATCCGAGGCCAGGCAATGGCCGGACCTGCTTTCGATCCTAGAAACCAAGGTCAAAGGCAAGCGCGGAGCCCATGCTACCAGCCCATGGTGGCAGCACGAGCGTCCTCGCACGGAGCTATACCAATCTCTCCAGGGACGTGACCGTGTCCTTTGCACTGCTCGCGTCTCCACGCACCTGTCTTTCGCGTGGCAACCCACCGGCAGGGTCTTCATGGAGAAACTGGTCGTCTTTCCGTACGCGAACGACTCGACCTTCAGCGTTCTCCAATCGCGCATCCATGAGCTGTGGACTCGCTTCTTCTCCTCCACGATGAAGGACGACCTCAACTACGCCCCCTCAGATTGCTTCGAGACCTTCCCCTTTCCTGCGGGGTGGGAGGCGAGCGCGGCGCTGGAGGACGTGGGGAAGCGCTACGACGCCGCGCGGGGGCAGTGGATGGTGGCCCACGACGAGGGGCTGACGAAGTTCTACAACCGCTTCCACGACCCGGACGAGTCGGACCCTGGGGTGCTCGCGCTGCGGGAGCTCCACGCGGAGATGGACCGCGCCGTGCTCGACGCCTACGGCTGGACCGACCTCGCGCCCATGGCGGGCTTCGTCCTGGCCTGGGACGACGGGGCCGAGGGCGACGACGACGCCCCCCGGCGGGGAAAGCGCCCGTGGCGGCTGCGCTGGAGCGACGCCGACCACGACGCCGTGCTCGGCCGCCTGCTCGCGCTCAACGCCGAGCGCGCGCGGTCGCAGTAGCGGGAGCCGTCAGCGGCTCTCCAACCAGGGACGCCACCACGAGGGGTCTGGGAGCTTCTGCGAGTGAGACCCGCGCACCGCGACGATGGCGTCTACGGCTTCCCAGGAGAGCGCGCCGTGCTCGCGTAGGGTCCGTAGGAGCTCGGAGGTGGTCGCGACGCGAGCGGTCACGGGCGACACCCTCGCGATCTCCGAGACCGCGAGGCGGATCGCCCCCGCGTCATGGCTGACGAAGATCGCCCCTGGCAGCGTGGCGCACACGGCGATGCACGCGTGCTCGCCATCGTCCTTCAAGCCCGACCTTCGCGTGGCCGACAACGCGTCGCGCATAGCGAGGTAGTGCGTCTCCTCTGGAGAGTCAGCCGCGATCTTGAACACTCGCAGCGCCTGTGAGAGCGGGCTCTGCTTCCAGAGACCTCCCATCGCACTATTCCGCTAGAGCTCTACGGGGACGTGCTCCACCGTGGCGACGACGTGGTGTGGCTTGAGACGACCGATGGCCTCGGCGACTGCGTCTCCAACCCCGGCCTTCAGCGTGAAGGTCAGGAGGTTGTTGTCGAGCACCCAGGTGTTCGGCGCGCTCATCGCGTCGCGTCGATCGGTTCGCCGGGAGGGAGCCTCAACAGCCTACGCGCCTGCCCCTCCGTGATGAGCTCCTCCGCGAGCGCGTCCAACGTCTCCCTACGGAGGGCGACGGAGGGGGCTCCGACCGCGGGCAGCAGGGTGTCCTTCTCAGGTCGGCCCTCAGCGCCGAGGTAGAGCAGCTTCCGCGCGAGAGACCGCGCGATGTATCCGCGGTTGGCGAGGTGCCAGACCGCGATCTCCCACGGCGTCGAGAAGTGCATCCGCGCTGTCGAGACGAGCTCATGCGCGCGGGCGTCATCAGCCTCCTTGTGAGGATCACCAAATCGCGCTCGAAGGCCCGCCTCAGGGAGGAGCATCTCAGCGGCGAAGCCGCGCGCGCGGGCCTCTTCGAGGGTCACGTCGCGCCCGCGGAGCATCTGCGCGACCTCCTGGGCCAGCGCGTTTCCCCTCGCTCGCCGCGAGGCGGTCGCTTCGACCACGAGGTGGAGGCGCCCGGGTTCGGTCGGATCGAAGAGGACGTGACAGAGTTCGTGCACGAGGTGGACGCGGTCGAGGAGCGGGTTGTCACGGCGCTCCTCGTCGTTCGCGTTGAGCACCACCGACGCCGCGACGCGATCGGCGTCGAGGACCGCCTGCGCGGGGCTCCTCGTCTGCAACGGGGCCACCACGACGGAGACGCCGAAGCGATCTTCGAGCAGGGCGCGCGCGTCATCGAGGGGTTCGGACCCGAGGCCGACCGCGCTCCGCACACGAACGGCGAGGTCGTGCCCCTGCCGGGCAGCGTCGCGGGGTTCAGGGCCGCGCGCGGTGACGGTGACGAAGTTTGATCGTCGCTGGAGAGTGTCCGTGCGACCGAGGGCACGGAGGAGCTCGCACCACGCCCGCGCCCCTTCCAGCGCTCGGTCGAGGTGGTCGCGATCCTCCGCGCGAAAGTCCTGCCACGCGCTCGGGCCGTGTCGGAGGAACACGCTCGGGAGCTGCGGCTGCACCGTCTGTCCGGCGCGGAGCGCCACGGGGTCGAGGCCGAGCGCCTCGGCGATCAGCTCGAGCTCGAGGGACGAGACCGGCGCACCTCGCGAGATCAGTGCACGAATCAGTTCAACCGGGAGGTCTGCCTCGCGGGCGAGCCGGTCGGATTTCCACCCCAGCGCATCGACGCCCGTTCGCACTGCAGCCGCGATCCTGGGCCACACGCGGACGCTCTACCAGCCCGCGAAATGCCCGGTCAAGGACGCGCTCCAGGTGTCGAGGG
>JAEYZO010000349.1 GCA_023428035.1 Pseudomonadota bacterium
GCCCTCGGCCCTGTGCCTCCGCGGGGCGGCAGCGATGATCGAGGGCCGCGTCGACCTAGCCCGCGAGGAACTCGACCGGGCGGCGCGCTTCGACCCGAGCGACGGCGTGGCCGCGGTGTGGCGCGGCGAGCTCCTCCTGCGCGAGGGGCGCTACGACGACGCCGCGCGGGAGACCCGCCGCGGGGGCGAGCGCTCCGACGACCTCGCCAACCACGTCGCGGCGCAGTTGATCCTCTCGCTGGCGCAGCTCCGGGCCGGGGCCTTCCCCGGGATGCCCGAGCACGTCTTGAAGCCCGCCCTCGCGGCGCTCCAGCGCGACGCCGCGCCCGCGACGCCCGCCTTCGCCTTCACGCCGACGCGCGACCTCGAGGCGCTCCTCGAAGACGCCCTCGCGCGCCTGCGGGGCAACCGCTCGGCGCGGGCGACCTACCTCCGCCGCGACGGCGCCCTCGCCGCGCTCACCGTGCCGCCCTCGCCCCGCCTCGCGTCGAAGCGCGCGCTCTGGAGGCTCGTCGCCGCGGGCGCCCCGGAGCCCGCCCTCGCGGCCCTCGACGCGGTGGCCGCGGAGCACCCCAGGGCCGCCGAGCCCTACAACTACCGCGGCGAGGTGTGGCTCTACCTCGGCCGCCCCGCCGAGGCTCGCGCGGAGTTCGAGCGCGCCCTCTCGCGCTACGACCGCTCGCGCTGGTCGTACATCGGCCTCGGCGCTGCGGCGGTGCTCGAGGGTCACCATCAACAGGCCCTCGACCACATCGACGAGGGCGCCCGCCGCTCCGGCGCGCACGGCCCCACGGCCTACGTCTACCGCGGCGAGGCCCTGCGCAACCTCGGCCGCCTCGACGAGGCGCTGGCCGACCTCGATTTCGCCGTCGCGCAGCACCCGCTGCGGGTCGGGGCGTGGGTGAACCTCCTGCTCGCGCGCCGCGCCGCGGGCGACGACGGCGGCGCCCTCGCGGCCTTCGCGTCGCTGCGCTCGAGGGCGCCGGGCTTCGTCTACGACGCCTGCCGCGCGCTCGGCCGGTCGGTCGCGCTGAGCGACCCGGCGGCGGTCGAGGCCGTCGCGGTCGAGATGCTCTCGATGCTTCGGGGCAACCGCGGCGCGTCGTGCGTGACCTACTTCACCCGCGGGGGGGAGCTGCGCTGCGTGCCCGCGGTGAACGAGCTCAGTGGTGCGGCAGCACCGTGAGGTTGCGCGTGCGCAGGCGCTCCGACGCGAAGCGCTCCATCGCGCGGAAGGCCCGCGACACCTTGGGGTTCCGCACGGCGAAGGCCTCGCTCACGGCGTCGCACTCGTCGCGCAGCGCGCGGAGCTTGTCGGCGCGGGTGTAGGGGCTGAGCCCGAGCATGTTGCCGTACATGGGCTCGACCACGACGTTGGCGTCGGCGCGGTCGACGATCTCGGCGAAGTTCCTGAGGTCGCCGAGCACGAAGTCTGAGAGCACGCAGCTCAGGGTGAGCTCGAAGCGAGAGTCGCTCTGGGCCTTGCGCTCGGCGAGGGCGTCGATGTTGTCCATCAGCCGCTCGAAGAAGCGCTTGCCGGTCATGCGCTCGTGCGTCGCCGCGGAGCCCGCGTTGAGCGAGATGCGGATGTGGTTGAAGCGCACGTTGCGGTGCCGCTCCAGCCACTTGCGGGTCATCAGCGTGCCGTTCGTCGTGAGCGACACCTGGAGCGAGTCGTAGCCCCGGTCGTTGATGTGCTCGAGGAGCTTCGGGAAGCGCAGGCTCATCAAGGGCTCCCCTGGCCCGATCACGCTCAGGGTCATGAGCGTGGGGAGGAGCTCGACCACCTCGCCGAGGCGCCGCTCGGTGAGCTCGCCGTAGGAGCCCATGGGGCCCGTGCAGAACCCGCAGGAGATGTTGCAGTGCGAGGCCACGCCGAGCACGAGCTCCAGGGGCTTCGCGGTGAGGGTCACCGCGCCGGCGCGCACCTCGTCGGCGAGACGTCGGCGGTTCTCGACCACGGCGTCGGTGAGCTCCGACTCGGGGCGAGTGAGGGCGTCGAAGAAGGGCTCCTCGACGCCGAGCATCACGCGGCAGTTGCCGCGGCAGCGGTCGCTCGGCCCGCCCTTCAGGATCTGCCGGCGCATGTGCAGCACCAGCGGGCCGTTCCACATCTCCGCGATGGACCAGTCCTCGTTGGCGGGCACGAAGGCCGGGTAGCCCCACCTGGCGTAGGAGTCCGCGTTGCGCGCCTGGATGTCTTCGACGCTGACCCCGAGCGAGCGCGCCTGCTCCGCGGCGCTCATCTCGGTGCGCACCCACGACTCGGCGCAGGGCACCGGCGCGTTGGGCGGGTCGCACATCACCAGCGAGGTGAAGGGCGCGAAGCACAGGAGGTCGGGGAGCTTGAAGGGCGCGCGGTCCTTGCGGGTGCGCGAGGTCTGCGGCTGGTGCTCGAGCGAAAGGTGCGGCGAGAGCGAGTGCAGCGCGAGCGCGTCGTCGTGCGAGAGCGGGCGCACCAGGGACTCCGGCGGGGGCTCTCGGGTGCTCCAGTCGCAGCGGGGCTTGAGCGCGCACTCGGCGCACCTCGCGGTGAGCGAGGGCGCGTCGCGCCGAGGCGTCCTCGATAGGGAGACGAGGCCCGGCGCCCACGCGCTCCGGGGCAGGAGGCACGCCCCCCACGCGGCGTCGGGGTCGATGCGGAGCGACCCCGCGCTCTCGGGGTCGGCGTGGATCGCGCTGAGCGAAGCCCCGAGCGCCTCGAGCTCGCTCCACGCGGGGGGATCGCCCTCGCGGTGTGGGCGGGGCGGCGCGCGCCGGAGGGTGATCGCCAGCTCGGGGCCGTAGCGACGGCGCAGCCCGGCGACCGTCTGCGCGAGCGAGGCCGCGTTCACCGCGCTGACGGGGACCACCACGGCGGTCACCAGCCCCGCGCCTCGCGCCGCGTCGAGG
>JAEYZO010000381.1 GCA_023428035.1 Pseudomonadota bacterium
ACCTCGAAGACGGGCGTGTCCGTCGCGTCGTCGACGACACCGAGCGCGCGGTGCTCGAGCGTGCCCGCGAACGAGTGCTCGGTCTCCTCGTCGAGGCGCTCCTCCGGCGCGAGATCGACGCCGTCCCAGCTCCTGCCGGCGATGCGCAGCTGCTCTTCTGCGATCTCGCCGAGGAAGAGGACGTCCGCGTCCTTCGCGACGGCGAGCGTCCGCAGTCGAAGCTTTCGCGGCGGGAAGCCGTGTGCCGCGCGCGTCGCGTCGTCGAGGCGCTCCCACCGTGAGCGCAGCACGGTCACGGCTCCTGTCGCTCGGGGTCATACTCGCGCCCGCGGACCCAGCTCGCGAGCCCCGGGTGATCGCGGAGCCTCCCCTCGGCCTCACCGCCCGCCAGCAGGAACAACACCGCGGGCATCGACCGCTCCGCCATGCGCTCTCGCCATCGGTCGAGCGCCTCGACCGCCGCGGGCTCGTCGTCGACGAGGAGCGCGACGACCTCGTCGGGGTGCTCGAAGGCCGCCGTCGCGTCGTGGGCGACGCGCACGTTCACGCCTTCGGGCGCGAGCAGCGTGAGCTCGTCGAGCAGCGCGTCGCGCACGTCGAAGCGGGAGTAGTAGATCACCGCGAGGGGCGTCCCTTCGCGGAGGATGCGCCAGAGGTGGCCCGTCGACGCGCTCACGCGGCCTTCGGCGCGAGGATCGGTCGGAGCATCGGCGCCGGGTGCACCACGAGGTCTCCGTGGGTCTGGTACTCCAAGAGGAGCCCGTGCGCGATCAGACGCGCGCGACGCGGCAGCTCGATCTCCGAGCCGTCGGTGCCGTCGGCGTCGAGGAGCGCGCGCTTGTCGTCCTTGTCGAGGAGCCGTCGGAGGCTCTGTCGGTGGTCCTGCACCGCGAGGGTGAGGTCTTCGGGCAGCGGGAGCTCGCGGCCCGCGAGCGTCGCGTAGGCGCCCGCGTCCTGCACGAGCTGCAGGAGCGTGCGAGGGATCCCTCCCGACTGGGTGATGGCCTCATCGACGATGGATTCGAGCGCCGCGGGGATCTCACCGACGCGACGACGGACGACCTCACGGAGGAAGTCACGGCCCTCTCCTACGGGCTCCACCGCGGGGATGAAGTGCATGCGGAAGCGCTCGTGGATCCACGCCGACGCGTCTCCGTACATGGCCTGCGCGGGGAGCACCGCGACGAGCCGGAAGTCGTCATGAAAGCGCAGGAGCTCGTCGAGCGCGGCCTGGATCTCAGTGGTGTTGGCGCGCTCCAGCCCGTCGAGGAGGAGCACCAGCCGGTCGGCGTGGAGCTTCTCCTTAGTGGCGCGCGCGACGAGGCGGAGCTGGTCCGAGGGGGGGCCACACAACACCGGGACGCAGTGGGTGTTGGGGCGCTGCTCTGGGAGCTCGCGAGCGAAGCGTGCGAGCGTGGTGCTCTTCCCTGAGCCCGCGGGGCCGACGATCGCGATGGGAGCGTCCGACTGGAGCGCGCGCTCCACGAGCGACGGGCGCTCGATGCGAGGGACGAAGCGAGCGTCGTTGGCGCTGAGCGGTGCGTGCGGTTGGAGCGCGCTCCAGTCGATGCTCATGGGTTCATCCTCATCGCGAAGATACCCCACGGCGTCGCGCGAGCGGTGACAGTGACGTGATCGTCGCACCACACCCCCGCGGCGCAGGCGCGCCGCGTTGGCGATCGCCATGGGGTGATCGTGGCCCCTACGCCCCGCGCCGCTCCACCGCGCGGGCGTGCGCCTCCAGACCCTCGGCCCGCGCGAAGGCCGTGATCGACCCCGCGTGCTTCGCCAGCGCTCCGCGGTCGTACGCGATCACCGACGTGCGCACCACGAAGTCGTACACCCCGAGCGGAGAGGAGAACCGCACCGCGCCCCCCGTCGGCAACACGTGCGACGGGCCCGCCAGGTAATCCCCCGCCGCCTCCGGGGTCCAGTCCCCGAGGAACGCCGCCCCCGCCGCGCCGATCGTCGCGAACACCGCCTCGGGCTCCCGCACCAATAGCGCCAGGTGCTCCGACGCGATCACCGTCGCGACGCGCGCTGCTTCCTCCAACGAACCCGCCACCAGCGCTTGACCGTGCGCGCGCACCGAGGCCTCCGCGATCGCCCTCCGCGGGAGCGACTCCAACTGGCGCGCGACCTCCGCCGACACCCGCTCCGCCATCGCGCGCGAGACCGTCACCAGCAACGGGTACGCGTCCTCGTCGTGCTCCGCTTGCGAGAGGAGGTCCGCCGCGGCCACCGCGGGGTCGGCCCCATCATCAGCCACCACCAGGATCTCGCTCGGCCCCGCGATGCCGTCGATCGCCACGCGGCCGAACACCAGCTTCTTCGCGCAGGCCACGTAGAGGTTCCCCGGCCCCACGATCTTGTCGACCCGCGGGATCGTCTCGGTCCCGTAGGCCATCGCCGCGATCGCCTGCGCGCCGCCGACGTCGTACACCGCGTCGACCTCCGCGAGCGCCGCCGCCGCCAACAACTCCACCGTCGGGCGCGGCGTCGCGAGCAGCACCTCGCGCACCCCGGCCACCCGCGCCGGAACCGCCGACATCAACACCGACGACGGGTACCGCGCCTTGCCCCCCGGCGCGTACACCCCCACGCGCTCCAGCGGTCGCACCCTCCACCCCAACGACACCCCGTCGTCGTCGGTGAAGCGACGGCCCTCCTCCACCTGCTTCGCGTGGTACGCGCGGACCCGCTCGGCGCTCTGGCGCAGCACCGCCGCGAGCGAGGGG
>JAEYZO010000497.1 GCA_023428035.1 Pseudomonadota bacterium
GGCGACCATCGAGACCCGAGGCCTCGCGCCGAGGCCGCCCGACGTCACGGTGGACCCGCGGGTGTCGGTGGAGGACGCGGTGCGCGGGCTCACCGAGGGCGCGGGGCGCGCGAGGCTCGACGACGTGCGCGAGGCCGCGAGGCGAGCGGCGCGGCGGTGCTACGGCGAGGGGCAGCACCGGCCCCTGGTGGTGGTGAGCCTCGTCGAGGTGTGACCGCGCGAAACTCGCTGAAATCTGGCCCGATCGCTCGGGGGGTGGCATCGAGCGGGGCATGAGCCAGGCCCCCCAACGCGCCTCGTGGGACGAGTACTTCATGATGATCGCGCGCACCGTCGCGTCGCGCGCCACCTGCGACCGCAAGCACGTCGGCGCGGTGATCGAGCGGGGGCGCACGATCCTCGCGACGGGCTACAACGGCTCCATCGGCGGCCTCGAGCACTGCGACGAGGTCGGGCACATGATGGAAGACGGCCACTGCGTCAGGACCATCCACGCCGAGGCCAACGCCGTGATCCAGGCGGCCCGCAACGGCGTCCGCATCGAGGGCGCGGGCATCTACGTGACAGCGTCTCCGTGCTGGGCGTGCTTTCGGATGATCGCCAACGCGGGCCTCAAGCGCGTCGTGTTCGGCGAGTTCTACCGCGACCAGCGCGTCTTTGAATTCGCGGGTCGGCTCGGCATCGAGCTGGTCGACCTCTCCAAGGCCGCGTCCACGTGACGGGGTATGTCACCGCGCCCGCGCGGTGACCCAGCGAGAAACGCGCGTGCGGGCCGCGGTCTTCGACGAGGTCGAGGGTCGCGAGCTTGACGTGTGTTCAGTGGGGGCGATAACTCGCCCCGACGTGAGGGAGACGATGACGACAGCGACGAAGGCCGACGAGGCGACGGAGTCGACGGGCACGCCCACGCGGCGCAGCAGCGCCGAGGCGATGGCCTCGAAGCAGCGGGAGATCTCGGTCAGCGAGTTCTTCACGAAGAACCGCCACCTGCTCGGCTTCGACAACGCGGCCAAGGCCCTGCTCACCACTGTGAAGGAGGCCGTCGACAACGCGCTCGACGCCTGCGAGGAGGCCGGGATCCTGCCCACGTTGGAGGTCGAGATCACCGAGGTCTCTGACGGGCGGTACAAGGTCCGCGTCGAGGACAACGGCCCGGGGATCGTGAAGGAGCAGATCCCGAAGATCTTCGCGAAGCTGCTCTACGGCTCGAAGTTCCACCGGCTGCGGCAGTCGCGCGGGCAGCAGGGCATCGGCATCAGCGCCGCGGGGATGTACGGCCAGCTCACCACGGGGCGGCCGGTGGTGGTGGTCTCGAAGATCGGCAAGGGCCGCCCGGCGTGGCGCCTCGAGGTGCGCATCGACTCGCGCAGCAACAACCCCGAGGTGCTCAACAAAGACCGCGACAGCACCGTGGTCTGGGAGAAGGACCACGGCACCTCGGTCGAGATCGAGCTCCAGGGGCTCTACCGCTCGGGGCGCACCTCGGTCGACGCGTACCTGGAGCAGACCGTCGTCGCGAACCCCCACCTCGAGCTGACCTACAAGCCCCCGAAGGGGGAGCCCACGCACTGGCCGAGGGTGAGCGACTCGCTCCCGCCCGAGGCGCAGGAGATCAAGCCGCACCCGCACGGCGTCGAGCTCGGGATGGTCTTGAAGATCATGCACGAGGGCGGCAAGCGCAGCGTGAAGGAGACCCTCATGGAGGAGTTCTCCCGCGTCACGGGCCCCGTCGCCGAGGAGCTGTGCAAGCGCGCGGGGGTCGACCCGAAGGCGCACGCCAACCGCATCCACGCCGAGACGGTGGAGAAGCTCCACGAGGTGATGCGGGCCTCGCACGCGGGGCTGCCGCAGCAGAAGCGCTTCGCTTCGAAGATCGCGAAGAGCGACAGCACCCTCCGAGAGGAGCTGATGGACGAGGGCACGGGCTTCACGCCGGGCCTCGCCGACCTCGTGCTCCGCGAGGCGGGGATGGAGCCCTCGCAGAGGGCGAAGCTCACGACCCCGACGCAGCTTGACCGGGTCTACGACGCCCTGCACAGGTCGCAGGTACGGATACTTCCGCCCCCCGCGACCTGCGTGGTGCCCATCGGTGAAGACCTGGTGATGGAGGGCCTGAAGCGGCGCTTCAAGGGTGAGTTCTTCGCGTCGCACACGCGCCCCCCGGCGGTGTACCGGGGCAACCCCTTCGTGGTGGAGGTCGGCGTGGCCTTCGGGGGCGAGCTCTCGAAGGACTCGTCGGCGGACGTGCTGCGCTTCGCCAACCGCGTGCCGCTGCTGTACCAGCCGCGCGCCTGCGCGATCACCGAGGCGGTGCTCAAGGTCGACTGGAAGTCCTACGGGATGCAGCAGCGCAGGGGCGAGCTGCCGGTGGGGCCCCTCGCGGTCTTCGTGCACCTCGCGAGCGTGTGGGTGCCGTTCACCAGCGAGGCCAAGGAGGCCGTCGCGCACTACGACGACATCGTGCGCGAGGTGCGCCTCGCGTTGATGGAGTGCGGGCGCAAGCTCGGAGCGTGGGTGAAGGCCCAGGACGCGGAGAAGTGGCAGCGGGAGAGGAAGAGCCTCTTCGAGAAGTACATCGTCGAGCTGGCGGCTTCGATCCACGCGATCACGGGCCTGCCCGTCGAGAAGGTGAAGGACGAGTTCCAGGCGGCGCTGCCGCGGCACGTGCGGCTCGCGACGCCGTCGGACACGCCCCCCGCGCTGGCGGAGAACGACGGCGAGGTCAGCCCCGTGGTCGACGAGGACGCGGCCTCGGGTGAGCACCCCGCGGCGCCCCCCGCGAAGCCCGCGTCGCGACCGGCGAAGGCCGTGAGGGTCGACGCCCCCGACGACGAGGACGAGGGGCTGTACGGCTCGGCCTTCGAAGACGTGACCCCGGGCCGAGTGCGCGCGAAGGACACCCGCGCCGCCGCGGCGCAGAAGAGCTTCCGCTGGGCCGAGGAGGAGGTCGAGCGGCGACTACAGACGAAGGCCGAGCCGACCGCGAAGAGCGCGCCCGTGAAGAAGACCGCCGCGAAGAAGGGAGGCCGCTGAGCCATGGCGAAGAAGACCGACAAGGGCTCCACGGACGACCGCGACCGGCGCACGCTCGAGAAGATCCAGCGGCTCGCGCTCGAGGCCGTGGCCGACGTGAGGGCGGGCAAGAACCCCTCCCTGAGCATCCCGGTGCGCTCCCTGTCGAACGTGAGCTTCGACACCGACAAGCGGGTGATCCGCCTCGGCGACGCGACGCAGCAGCGGAGCTTCTTCCACTACAAGCAGGCCAAGGTCTTCATGCAGACCTTCCTCGTGGCCGAGCACTGCAAGAAGCTCATCGAGGAGGGCGCCACCACCTCGATCCGTGACCTCTACTACGCCGCCAAGCACACCATCGCCGGCTCGAAGGAGAACACCTTCGACGACCAGAGCGAGAGCGACCCGATCATCGAAGACCTCGAGGTCTCCATCGACGCGCTGCGCGAGGAGCTGCACCTCCGCGCCGAGAACAAGGGCGCGATGGTGGGGCCCATGACCATCCGAGACACGGGAGACACCATCGACCTGCGGCGCATGGGCTCCGGCGGGTGGAGCGTGCCGAGCATCGTCGAGGAGGGGCGCATCGAGTTCCTGAAGCACGAGGCGAAGTACGTGCTCTTCGTCGAGAAGGGCGCCATCTGGGCGCGGCTCAACGAGGACAAGTACTGGGACAAGCACAAGTGCATGCTCATCCACGGCGGCGGCATGGCCGCGCGGGGCATCCGTCGCATCCTCCGGCGCATGAGCGACGAGCTGAAGCTCCCGGTCTACGTCGTCACCGACAACGACCCCTGGGGCTTCTACATCTACTCGGTCATCAAGCAGGGCAGCATCAACCTCGCCTACGAGTCGATGCGCATGGCCGTGCCGAGCGCGCGCTTCGTCGGCATCTCGAGCTTCGACGCCGAGGCGTACAAGTTCCCCGCGAGCGTGGCCATCGCGACCAACGACGAAGACAAGCGCCGCGCCGAGCAGATCCTGAAGTACGACTGGTTCCAGGCGAAGGGCTGGCAGGCGGAGATCAAGCAGATGCTCAAGGCCGAGAAGAAGTACGAGATCGAGGCCCTCTCCTCGAAGGGCATCCGTTATATCTCCGAGACCTACCTCCCCGAGAAGATCAAGGCCCGGGCCTGGCTCGACTGACCGCCCCTCGCGGGTCGTTGCGCCCACCGCGCTCGTCGCGGTACGCAGCGCGGCCATGAACGAAGCCACCACCGTGAGCCCGCTCCTCACCCTCGAGCGCGAGGGCGGCCTCGCGATCGTCACCCTCAACCGCCCCGAGCGGATGAACGCCCTCTCCCGCGCCCTCGTCGCGGAGCTGGAGTCGGTGTTCACCAGCCTCGGCGCGCAGCGGCAGGTGCGCGTCGTGATCCTCACGGGGGCGGGCGACAAGGCCTTCTGCGCCGGCGCCGACCTCAAGGAGCGCAAGGGCATGTCGCTCGACGACGTGCGCGCGATGCTCTCGCTCTACCGCTCGGCCTTCGGCGCCATCGACCGCTGCCCCAAGCCCGTGATCGCCGCGCTCAACGGCGTGGCGCTCGGCGGCGGCCTCGAGCTCGCCCTCGCGTGCGACCTTCGCGTCGCCGCGCCGACGGCGACCCTCGCGCTGCCCGAGACCACCCTCGCGATCATCCCCGGGGCTGGGGGCACGCAGCGGCTCCCGCGCGTGGTGGGCGAGGGGAGGGCCAAGGAGATGATCCTCCTCGGTCGGCGCTACACCGCCGCCGAGGCGCTCTCCTTCGGGCTCGTCACCGAGGTCGCGCGAGAGGGAGAGACCGCCCTCGACTGCGCGCGGAGGCTCGCGGCGCCCCTCGCCGACGGAGCGCCCCTCGCGCTCTCGGCGGCGCTCGACGCGATCGACGGCGGCGCCGACCTGCCGCTGGAGCAGGGGCTCCTCCACGAGGTCGGCTGCTACGAGCGCACCCTCACGTCGAAGGACCGCGTCGAGGCCCTCGCGGCCTTCGCCGAAGGGCGGAAACCCTCGTACCTCGGGTCATGACCTGCGCGACCCCTCTACGTTTCGCGCTTGCCTTCGCGCCCCGTGGCGAGGTTGATTCGCGCCGCCCGAAAACGTGAGGGGTGACACGTCGGCCCGGCTCCGCCTCGCCGTCGACGCCCCGCTGACGGAGGTGATCGACCCTTGAAGACTTCATCGCGCCGCCGGTCCGCGCTCACTGTGAGCGTACTGCTGTGCCTCTCTCCCCTCGCAGCCGCGCAGCCCGCTCGCCCCGCACAACCCGCTCGCCCCGCGCAGCCCGCTCGCCCCGCGC
>JAEYZO010000461.1 GCA_023428035.1 Pseudomonadota bacterium
GATCACGCTCGAGCCCGTGCCGGTCGAGTCGCTCGGCCCGCTGCCTCCGTTGAGCGAGCCGCCCCCGCCCGACGACGGAGCCGCGCCCGCGCTCTCCTTCGACGGAGACCAGACCGCGATGGTCGCCCCCGCGTGGCTCTCGGCGCTCCAGGGCCTCGGCCCTGCGCCTTTGGCTCCTGCGCCTTTGACCTCGAGGCCGCCCGCGGCGGAGGCCGCGCCGAGCGAAGCCCCGGTCGACGTCGAGCGCGCCGCGGCCGTGGACGTCTTCGCGCGCTACTCCGACCTTCCGCTCGACCCGCCGGAGCCCTTCGCGGCGCGCGATGACAGACCGCCCCTCGACGCCGACGACGCCACCTCGCTCGCGCTCGACCTCGACCTGGGGCCCCTCGCGGCGCCGACGCTGTTCCCCACCGAACCCCTCCCGCAGGAGGAGTTCGTCGCGCCGGCGCCGCCCCTCCCGCCTAGCATGCCGCCCTTGCCGACGCGGTCGATGTCGGCACCCTCGTCGCCCCCGCCGCTCGGCCCTCCGCCGCTGCCGGGTTTTCGCGCGGACCGCAAGCCCACGATGCAGATGCCCTCGCTGCGGGCCCCGTCGCTGCGCGTGCCGCCCGCGGTGCCCTCGCGCCGCGCGTCGGTGGCCGCGACCCCGTCGCTGCGCGACGAGGAGCTCGAGGCCATCGAGCTGGACTTGAATGAGGTGGAGGAGGTGAGCCCGCCGCCGCTGCCGGGCTCGAAGAAGTAGGGGGTGGGTCGCGCTCAGAAGTAGAACATCGCGCCGAGGTTGCCCACGACGCCGGCCGAGGTGTTCGTGGTCTCGGTGCGGCCGCCGTTGGTGCGCGAGAACTCGGGGTTGATCTGCGTCTCGGAGTCGATCCGCGTGCGGAGGAACGCGCGCACGTCGGTGAAGAGCGCGAAGTGCCGGGTGATCTGCCACTCGAGGCCGAGGCCGAGCTGCCCGCCGATGTACGCGTAGCCGCCCGCGTCGCGGCCGCGCGCCGAGGGGTTGGCGTACTCCACCGTCGCCCAGGAGCCGCCGATGCCGATGAGGCCGTAGACCTGCAGGCGGTGCATCGGGTTGAAGTACACCAGCTCGCTCAGGGTGGCGGGGACCTCGGCCCGGGCGTCGCCGTTGTAGTCGCTGCCGCCGTAGACGCCGAGGGTGAGCTCCGTCGCGAGGTACGGGTGGTAGCGGAAGCGCGCCGCGGCCACCGCGCCGCCGAGGCCGCCGCCGTGCTCGCGGGAGCCGAGCGAGATGCCCGAGGCGAAGGCGCCGATGCCCACGGTCTGGTCACGGTTGAAGCCCACGACGTTGTAGGTGCGCTGGTAGGTCACCACCGGGGTGGTGGTCACCACGTAGGTGCGCGGCGGGGGCACGTAGACCGGCTGGGCCTCGACCACCACCGTCGCCGGAGGGGGCGGGGGCGGAGGCGGAGTGACCGCGACGCCGCCACCGATCTGGAGGTTGGCGCAGAGCCAGGAGCCCGCGGGGCAGGGTTGGGCGCTGGCGGTCGACGCGACGAGCAGGGCGCCCAGGGAGATCAGCGAGGAAAGCGCGGTCTTGTTCATGGAGCACGGACTCCTTTCCGGAGTGTCACGGGAAGGGAGTGCAACGAGAGGGCCAAGCCGCGGAGATACCGCATCGCGACCGGCGCGTCTCGCCACGCGTGGGCTTTGTCGACGCTCCCACGCCGCGCGCCTCGGCGCACCTCGCGCGAGCGTCACAAGCGCTCTGTGAACCTCGGTTGACGGACCCGGAGTGAACCGCCCTGTCGCGTCGCGGGGGTGTAAGCTCCGTCGGCGTCATGTCCGAGCCCGAGGTGCTGTTCGAGGGCCCGCACGCCAGCGTCGCGCACCGCCTCGCGGTGGCCGTGGGCACCGGGGCCGTGCTGGTCGGTGTGGTGGTCTTCGTCCGTTGGGGCTTCGACCTCATGGGCCCGCTGGCCCCGCCGAGGGTGATCGCCCTCGCGGCCGTCGTCACCGTCGCGATGGCGGTCGCCGCGCTGCGCTCCCGCGTCGTCTGGAAGGTCTCTGTCGATCACGGCTCCCGCGCGCTGCTCCTGCACCGTGACCCCGGCGCGGTCGAGCGCTTCGCCCTCGCCGACCTCGCCTCGGTCGCGAGCGAGCCCCCCCTCGGCGGGTGGAGCGCCAACCCCGCCGAGCGCCTCGTGCTCACCCTCCGCGACGGCGCGGCTCACCGCTACACGCTCCTCGACGAGGCTGATACGCCGGGCATCGTGAAGGACCTCCGTCGCTGCCTCGACGAGGGCGACGCTACGGCGGGCTGAGCCCCTCGGCGTCGAGGCGGTCGAGCACCGAGCGCCACGCGCGCCGCACCGAGTCGCGCGTCGCGGCGATGTCCGCCAGGAGGCGGTCGAGGGCGCCGTGCCCCGCGCGCTCGCGGTACCCGAGCCTCCGGGCCACGGCGAGCGCTGACCGCGCCGACGGCACCAGGTCGCCCTTGAGCGTGGTGAGCCTCGCCGCGAGGAGCACGCGCCGGAGCAGGTGCTCCCCGCGGAGGAGCGCGTCGGCCTCGGCGGCTTCGAGGTAGCCCCGGTCGCGCAGCGCGACGAGCGCGAGGCGCGTGGTGGGCGTGCGCACCTCCGGGT
>JAEYZO010000484.1 GCA_023428035.1 Pseudomonadota bacterium
GGGGCGCCCCTTGGTCGAGATCGAGAGCGCCGAGCTCGGCGACGCCATGAGCGACCTCCTCGCGGCCCGCGCCTCGCAGGCCGCCGCGCACGCCAACGTCGCCCGCGAGCGGGGCCTCGCGACGCAGCGCCTCTCCACAGCCCGCGCCCTCGAAGAGGCCGAGGCCGCGTCGCACACCGCCGACGCCCGCGTCGAGGCCGAGCGCCAACGCCTGCTCGCCATGGGCATCACCCCGACGGCCCTGCGCGGCGCGAGCGAGCGCCTCCGCACGCTGACCCTCCGGTCGCCCATCGCGGGGCAGGTGATCTCCCGCGAGGTGGTGCTCGGCCAGCCCGTGGCCCTCGACACCGAGCTCGTGCGCGTCGCCGACATGCGACGTCTCTGGGTGCAGCTCGACGTCTTCGAGCGCGACCTCGCGCGCGTGCACGTGGGCGACCAGGTCGAGATCAGCTCCGAGACCTGGCCCGGGAGGGTCTTTCGGGGCCAGGTCGGCCACATCGGCGCGTCGATCGACCTCGAGACCCGCACGGGGCGGGTGCGCATCGAGGTCGAGAACGGCGAGCTCCTGCTCCGCCCGGGGCAGTTCGTGACCGCGCGGCTCCGGCCGCAGAGCGACGACGCCCGCGCGGCGCTGATGGTCCCCCGCGCGGCGCTGGTGCAGATCGAGGGCCGCCCCGCGGTGTTCATCCAGTCGGGGCAGGGCTACCGCCCGCAGTCGGTGGAGCTCGGCGTCACCGACGGCGACCGCGTCGAGGTGCGCCGAGGGCTCAACGCCGGCGACGTGGTGGTGACCGAGGGCGCCTTCGCGCTCAAGAGCGAGCTCCAGCGGTGAGGCGCGGCGATGCTTGACCGCGTGATCGGGTTCTCGATCCGTTGGCGCTACGCCGTGCTCGGCGCCGCGGCGCTGCTCCTGGTGGCGGGCTGGTCGATCGTGAAGCGCCTGCCCATCGACGCCGTGCCCGACGTCACCAACGTGCAGGTGCAGGTGCTCACCGACTCGCCCGGGCTCAGCGCCGAGGAGGTCGAGCGGTACATCACCTTCCCCGTGGAGACGGGGCTCAATGGGCTCCCGGGGCTGGAGCAGATCCGCTCGGTGACCCGCGGGGGCCTGTCGGCGGTGACCATCGTCTTCAACGAGAACACCGACGTGTGGTTCGCGCGGCAGATGGTGCTCGAGCGCCTGCGCTCCATCGAGGCCGACATCCCGCCGCAGTTCGGCCGGCCCGAGCTCGCGCCCGTCTCGACGGGCCTCGGGGAGATCTACCAGTTCGTGCTCGAGAGCGACCGGCACTCGCCGATGGAGCTGCGCACGATGCTGGAGTGGGAGCTCACCCCGCGGCTGCGCTCGGTGCCCGGGGTGATCGAGGTGAACGCCCTCGGCGGCGCGAAGAAGCAGTTCGAGGTGGTGATCGACCCGAGGCAGCTCGCGGCGCACCGGGTGACCATCGGGCGGGTGCTCCAGGTGCTGGAGCGCAACAACGCCAACGTGGGGGGCGGGTACATCGAGCGCGGCCCGGAGCAGTACACGATCCGCGGCGAGGGGATGCTCCGCAACGTCGACGACATCGCCCACGTCGCGGTGTCGTCGGACCGCGACGGCACGCCCGTGCTGATCCGCAACCTGGGCACCGTGCGCGTAGGCGCTGCGCTGCCGCAGGGGGTGGTCACGCAGGACGGCCGCGGCGAGGTCGTCTCGGGCATCGTGATGATGCTCATCGGGCAGAACTCCCGAGACGTGGTGCACCGGGTGCACCGCCGCATCGACGAGATCCGTAGGGAGCTCCCCCAGGGGGTTCACATCCGCACGGTGTACGACCGGGCGAGCTTCATCGACCGCACGCTCAAGACGGTGTTCACCAACCTGCTCGAGGGCGCCGCGCTGGTGGCCCTGGTGCTGCTGGTGTTCCTGGGCTCGGCGCGGGGGAGCGTGCTGGTCACCCTGGGGATCCCCTTCGCGATGATCCTCGCGGTGATCGGGATGCTCCGCCTGGGCGTCGAGGGGAGCCTGATGAGCCTCGGGGCCATCGACTTCGGCTTCCTCGTCGACGGGCCCATCGTGATGCTCGAGGCCGCCCTCGCGCGCCTCGCGATGGCCGACGTCACGAAGGACAACTACCGCGAGGCCGTCGAGGGCGCCGTGCGCAAGGTCGCGCGGCCGGTGGTGTTCTCCGTGCTCATCGTGCTGCTGGTGTACATCCCGCTCCTCACGCTGGAGGGCGTCGAGGGCAAGATGTTCCGCCCCATGGCCACGACCATGGCCCTGGCGCTCGGCGGCTCGGTGGTCTTCGCGCTCTTCGTCTTCCCCGCCGGCGCGGTGACCTTCTTGAAGCCCCCCAAGAAGCCCGGTCACCACGGGTGGACCGAGAAGCTCGAGGCCCCCTACGAGCGCGCCCTCCGCTGGTCGCTGCGCCACGGCGCGGCCCTCCTCGCGGTGGGCGTCGCGCTGCTCCTCGGCGCGGCTCCGGTCGCCGCGGGCCTGGGCGCCGACTTCGTGCCGCGCATCGACGAGGGGGACATCGTCGTGGCCGCGCGGAGGATCCCGAGCATCGGGTTCACCGAGGCCCGGCGGCTCGACCTCGCGGTGGGGCAGGTGCTCCGGCGCTTCCCCGAGGTGGTGACCTCGCTCGCCATGACCGGCCGCGCCGAGGTGGCCACCGACCCCGTCGGGATGGACAACACCGACTTCCTCGTGCAGCTCCGCCCGCACCGCGAGTGGCGCACCGCGCACGACCTCGACTCCCTCGGCGAGATCATGAAGCGGGCGATCGAGCGCGAGGTCCCGTCGACCTTCGTGTCGATCTCGCAGCCCATCGAAGACCGCACCAACGAGATGATCTCGGGCTCCCGCGCCGACGTGGCCATCCACCTCTTCGGCGACGACCTCGAGGTGATGACCGACGTGGCCCGGCACATCGGCCGCGTCGCGCGCAGCGTCCCCGGCGCCGGAGACGTGCGCGTCGAGCGCGCGCTGGGCCTGCCGTCCCTCCAGGTGCGGGCCGACCGGGCCCGCCTCGCGCGCTACGGCATCCCCGCCGAAGACGTCCTCGCCGCGGTCGAGGCCACCCGGCAGGGCCGCCGCGTGGGCGTGGTCTTCGAGGGTAACCGCCGCTTCGACCTCCGGGTGCTCCTCCCCCCCGCGGGGCGACGTCTCGAGTCCATCAGCGCCATCCCCGTCGGCACCGAAGACGGCCACCTCGTGCCCCTCGGCCAGGTCGCCTCGGTGAGCGAGGCCGACGGGCCCGCGCAGATCTCCCGCGAGTCCCTGCGCCGCAGGATGCGCGTCGAGGTCAACATCCGCGGCCGCGACCTCGTGAGCTTCGTGAGCGAGGCCCGCGCCCGCGTCGAGCGCGAGGTGCGCCTCCCCCCCGGCTACACCCTGGAGTGGGGCGGGCAGTTCGAGAACTTCCGCCGCGCCAGCGAGCGCCTCGCGGTGGTCGTCCCCGTCGCCCTCGCGATCATCCTCGGGATGCTCTTCCTCACCTTCGGAGACATGCGCTACACCCTCGCGGTCTTCTCGGGGGTGCCCTTCGCCCTGGTGGGCGGCATCCTCGCCCTGCGCCTCCGGGGCATGGCCTTCAGCATCCCCGCGGCGGTGGGCTTCATCGCCCTCTGCGGCATCGCCGTGCTCAACGGCGTGGTGATGGCCAGCGAGATCCGCTCCCGCGTCGACGACGGGCAGGCCTTCTCCACCGCCCTCGTGCGCGGCGCCGTCACCGTGCTCCGACCGCTGCTCCTCACGGCCACCGTGGCCGCGCTGGGATTCCTCCCCATGGCCCTCTCGAACTCCGCCGGCAGCGAGGTGCAGCGCCCCCTCGCCACCGTGGTGATCGGCGGCCTCGCGTCGAGCACCCTCCTCGGGATCTTCCTCCTCCCAGTGCTCCTGCGCATGTTCATTCACACCGCCGACGAGCCGCCGGCGCAGGCTCCGTCTTCGCCCTGAACGGTCCCTTGCGTCGCGGGCGCTCTGGTCGCGCCCGGGGCGCCGCGGTATGAAGGTCGGCCATGGCGTCGCTCGACGATGACCGCCGGCTCGCCTGCGTCGACGCCGTGCTGGTCGACCTCGGCCCCGACGACGAGATCGACGGCGAGCTCCGCGCGCTGCGCCGCGACCTCGCGATGCCCACGGCGATGGTGACCCTGGTGCTCTCGCGGGTACAGCTCTTCAAGGCCGCCGAGGGCCTGCCCGCCGAGCTCGCGGCGAGCCGGGCCACGTCGCGCAACGACTCGTTCTGCCAGTTCGTGGTGCGCAACGAGGCCGCGCTCAAGGTCGACGACGCCTCCGCCGAGCGCTGGCTCCCGCGGGCCTTCATCGACCGCTACGGCCTGCGGAGCTACCTCGGCGCGCCGCTGCGCTACCGCGGCGCGATCGTCGGGAGCGTGTCGGTGATGGGCACGGCGCCGCGGGGCTTCAGCGACGACGACGTGCGCCGGGTCGAGGCCGCGGC
>JAEYZO010000559.1 GCA_023428035.1 Pseudomonadota bacterium
AGCCACAGGTTCGGCGTCGACCGCACCACCGCGGTGCAAGCGTTGTCGAGCGTCACCTGGAAACGACCGCTGTTCACCGGAGTGTTCGCCGCCGTCGTGATGCAGCGGTTGTGAGACGACTCGGTGCTCGTCGCGTCGTCCCAGACCGTGAGCCGCAGGTTCCGCGTACCATCTCTCACCGGCATGCCGGCCTCCTCCAGCGTGCCCGAGTAGGTCAGCGGTTGCATGGCCGGGATGCCGTCGGCCCTCGCCCGGGTCTGGTTGTACCCAATCACCAGCACGCCCGCCGCCAGCAGGGCAACCGCCCCACGCATCACCCTCTTCTCCGTCATCATCGAAGGAATCCTCCCGTCAGACACACCATCCCTGAACACTGACGGCCCCCCGTGTACTCGAAGCCGTCGTCGTAGATCCTCGTCGTTCCCCCAGCCCAGGCCCTCGGCCCCAGCGTGCTGAACCCGCTGCTCCGCAGCACCAGCCCGCCAGCGTCAATGGGCGGGACGTCGTTGGTCACGGGCACGTCCGGCACATCGGGTACGTCCGGCACATCAGGCACTTCGCTCCCGCCATCGTCCGGGGGGACGTCGAGCCCTGTGTCGACTCCCGCGTCGATTGCGTCTTCGGGTTGTCCCGCGTCAACCACGTCCACACTGGACATCCCCTCGTCCGCAGGCACCCCCGTGTCGATTGGCCCACCGTCCACCGGCGCCTCGCGATCCTCGGGCATCCCCGTGTCGACGGGACCCCTGTCTTCAACGATAAGCCCACGATCCTCGACGACCCCAGTGTCCATGGCCGACCCTGGTGGATCGGCCCCGCCACAGCCCCCCATCAGCCACGCGAACAACAGCATCGACCCGGTGACCCGGGCGGTTTTCTCGTACATGGCCACAACCACGTCCACTCCCTCCCGATCGATCTGCATGCGCCCCCCATGTGCTCTTGCGCCGCTTCTACAGCTCACGCCCTGACCGCGGCGCCGGCGTCCTCCCGCCGCCCGATGTCTCTCCGATCATGCGGTAGGCATCAATACGTACAATTGCGTAGCCCGCGGTTTTCGCCGCGGTCGTGCGGTCAGCGGCGTTCGGCGCGGCCCCACACGACGGCGGCGAACTCGGCGCGGGTGCGCACGCCGGCCTTGCGCAGCAGGTGCAGCACGTGGACCTCGGCGGCCCGCACCGAGCAGCCGGAGACGTTTGTTTGTGGACGGCGCCCCTCGGCTCGGCTACCCGCGACCGATGCGAGCGCTGCGCTTCGCGCTGGTGACGGCCCTCTCGCTCGCCTCGTCCCCCGCGCTCGCGTGGCGCAGCGCGGAGCCCGTCGAGGTCACGCTCCACGCGGGGCGATCGGGCGTCGTGTTCGGCCGCGCGGGTGACGCCCTCGTCCTCGCGAGCCAGCGCCGCGACAGCGCGTGGAGAGACGCCGCGGGCCATCCCCGCTCCTCGCGCGAGCTGCACCGACCCACTGGCGCGACGGCGCTCGAAGCGCACGGCGACGTCGTCGCGTCGATGCGCCTCGCGTTCCGCGCGGCGACGTCGGTCTCCGACGAACTCACGGTGCGACTGCCCGACGGGAGCGAGATGACCCCGGAGAGCGGCGCGCTCCTCGTGCTCTCCGCGGGTTGGCTCGACCTCGACGGAGACGGTCACGTCGAAGCCTTCGTCGACCTCGCGGAGCCGGGCGCCTCGTGTTGCACCACCACCCACGTCGCACACCAGGACGCCCGCGGCGCGTGGCGATGGACCTCGCACACCTGGGGTCGCTACGCGTACGGCCCGAGCCTCGACGACCTCGACGACGACGGCGTGGTCGAGTGGGTCTCTGGAGACCCCGACGTGTGGTGGGCCTCGGGTCCGTCGACGGTCGTCCCCCTCGCGATCTCGCACTTCACTCAGGGGGAGCGACAGATCGTGACGGGCCTCTTCCGCGACGAGGTCGCGCGCCATGCGCGGTGGTTGGCGACGATCACCGACGACTCTGCGCCCGACGCGCTCGCGTCACTCGCCGCGGAGCTACGGCTGTTGGGCGTACCGATGCCCGCGTCCGTGTTGCGCGCTCACGCGGCGCGGGTGTACGCCGGAGAGCGGACGCACGGCCTCGACGTGTGGGTGCGCCAGACGCAGCGCGACAGCGACGCCTACGCGCGCCGTCACCGCGCCGTCGTCGCGCGGACCGAGCGGTGAGGATTGGCTACTCCTCGCCGTCGAGGAGCTCGAGCACCGGCGCCGCGCCCGGCGTGAGCCCCCGCGCGCTGTGCAGGTGGTGGATGAGCAGCGCGCGGTTGTCGAGCACCGAGAGGTTCTGAAGCTCCAGCGCGCCGATGCGGTCCTCGGGGGTGAAGGCCGGCGAGGCGACCTTCTCCATCGAGAGCTTGTCGGGCGCGTAGGCCATGTACGGCGCCGTGGTCTTCAGGATCGTGTAGTCCTCACCGCGGCGCAGCTCCAGCGTGACCTCGCCCGTGACCGAGGTCGCGACCCAGCGGGTGAGCGCGTCCTTCAGCATCATCGACTCGGGGTCGTACCAGCGGCCTTCGTACAAGAGCCGACCGAGGCGACGGCCGAGCGTCGCGAAGAGGTCGACCGTCGACTCGTTGTGGATCGCGCTCACCAGGCGCTCGTACACCAGGCTCAACAGCGCCATGCCCGGGGCCTCGTACACCCCGCGGCTCTTGGCCTCGATCACACGGTTCTCGATCTGGTCGCACATCCCGAGGCCGTGCCGCCCACCCACGCGGTTGCACGCCACGAAGAGCTCGAAGAGCGATCCGCCGAAGTCGTCTCCGTTCAGCGCCACCGGCACGCCGCGCTCGAAGCGCAGCGTCACCGTCTCGGCGGGGACCTCCACCGACGCGTCCCAGAAGCGCACGCCCATGATGGGCTGCACGATCTTCATGCTCGTCTCGAGGTGCTCGAGGTCCTTCGCCTCGTGCGTCGCGCCCAGCACGTTCGAGTCGGTGCTGTACGCCTTCTCGACGCCCATGCGGTACGGGAGCCCCTGCGCGATGAGGTACTCCGACATCTCCTTGCGACCGCCGAGCTCGCCCACGAAGCGCGGGTCGAGCCAGGGCTTGTAGATCTTGATGTCCGGGTCGGCGAGCACCCCGTAGCGGAAGAAGCGCTGGATGTCGTTGCCCTTGTGCGTGCTCCCGTCGCCGAAGACGTGCACGTCGTCGTCGCGCATCGCGCGCACGATCGCGAGCGAGGTCACCGCGCGCCCGAGCGGAGTGGTGTTGAAATACCGCCGCCCGCCCGTCGTGAGGTGGAAGGCCCCGCACTGCACCGCGGTCACGCCCTCGCGCACCATCGCGTCGCGGCAGTCGACGAGCCGCGCCTTCACCGCGCCGTGCTCCATCGCCACGGGCGGGATCTCGGACGGATCGGCCTCGTCGGGCTGCGCGAGGTCGGCGGTGTACGCGAAGACCTGCATCCCGTTGCGGGCGAGCCAGGCGACGGCGCAGCGGGTGTCGAGCCCGCCGGAGAACGCGATGCCGAGGCGGGTGCCCTCGGGAGGGAGCGTGCGGTAGATGCGACTCATGGCGGGCGCTTCTACTACAGCGAAGCGCCCGCGTGGGAGGCCGCGTCGGCCCTCACCCCAGGTAGTCCATCCACGGGTCGCGCGGCCCGCTCGGAACCACGGCCTTCGCGCCACTCTCACCCGCGTTCGTGTCGTTCGCGGCCATCGTCTCGACGGGCACCGTCGTCACGCCCACCACGGGCACGGACTCGACCCCACCGCGAGAGGCCACCTCGACGCGCTCCTCGACCCGCGTCTGCACCCGCGAGACCACCGTGGGCGCCGGGCGCGCGGGCGCCTGCTGCTGCACCACCGCCGGCGCCGGAGGCAGCTCCCTGCCCTGCTGCCAGCCCCCCGGCGCGTTGCCCATCTCCTCCGACGTGTAGAGCCCCGACATGTCTTCGGGGAAGGCCTTTCGCAGCGCCAGCGACTCGCTGCACTTCGCCAGCATCACGTGCGGCATGCGCCCCCACATCGCCGTGGGCCGCTGCTTGCCCGTCTGCCGGTCGCGCGCGGTCTGCACGTACTCCGCGAAGTACGCGATGCCCACGGCGGGGCGAGGCCAGTCGCGCCGCCACACCCGCACCTTGCAGAGCTTCAGCGTGCCGTCGGGGTTGTGAACGAACTCGGGCTCGTCTTGCCCGGCGTAGAGGCCCGTGCGCTCGGCGATGGCGCGCAGCCCGTCGATCGACACCTGCGCAGCCCACACCGGGCGGTGCTTCTCGGAGTCCCACCGCGAGACGAAATGGATCTGCCGCAGGAGGGGGTTCAGCCGCCGGGCCTTGGCGATCTCCATCAGCACCTCGAACTCGGCGTCGCTCGCCCCGTTCGCGAAGCTGTCCCTGATGAGCCGCCGCTGCTCCTCGGTGAAATCGAAGCCCACCCGCTCCCGGGGCCGCGGCTCGTCGACCACCGCCATGCCCCCCACCCGCGTGATCCCTCGCTCGCTCATGGCCGTTACTGTACAGACGTACAGCTTCCCGTAAAGGCCCCCGCGGGGTGCATCCTGCCCGGCGTGATCCCGGTCCTGTACGAAGACGTTGGCCTGGTCGCCGTCGACAAGCCCGCGGGGGTGGTGGTGATCCCCGCGCGCGACGAAGACCCGGCCGAGAGCCTGCGCGCGCGCCTCGAAGCCCAACGCTCGGAGCGCCTCTGGGTGGTTCACCGCATCGACCGCGACACCTCGGGCGTGGTGCTCTTCGCGCGCACCCCCGACGCGCACCGCGCGCTCAACGCCCACTTCGAGCACCGACGCGTCGACAAGCGCTACCTCGCCCTCACCCGAGGGGTTCCGTCACGCGCTGGCGACATTGACCTCGCCCTGCACCCCGCGCGCAAGGGAAAGATGCGCCCCGCCCTCGCGGGAGAAGAAGGCTCTGTCTCCGCGCGCACCACGCTCACGGTGCTCCGCGAGTGGCAGGCCCCTATCGGCCGGGTGTGTCTGGTCGAGGCGAAGCCCCACACCGGCAGGCAGCACCAGATCCGCGTGCACCTCCGCGCGCTCGACGCGCCGCTGCTGGTCGACCCCCTCTACGGCCGCGCGTCGCGGGTCACCGCGGCGGAGCTCGGCCTCGACCCCTCACACCCCGGCCTCTCTCGCCTCTCGCTCCACGCCGCGGCGATCTCTCTGCCGTGGCCCGAGGGCGAGACCCTCACCGTGAGCGCGCCCCTCGCGCCGGAGCTCTCTTCGCTGATCGACGCGCTGTCGTCTTCTTCGCCGTCGTCGCCGTAGCCGCCGCGGCGCGCGCGTGGCGGGCCTCGGCGCGCGCGATCACCGCGATCATCCGGTCGGTCTCGGCGCGCATCGCGCGGTCCTCGGCGTCGGTCTGGTGGTCCCACCCGAGGAGGTGCAGGAGCCCGTGCGCGAGGAGCATCCGCACCTCGTCGCGGGTGGTGATCCCGCGCTCGCCCGCCTGCCGCGCCGCCGTGTCGAGGGAGATCACCACGTCGCCCAGCGCGTCTCCCGCGAGGTGACCGAACTCCCCCTCGCGCAAGGCGAAGGCGAGCACGTCGGTGGGCTTGTCCTTCTTCCGGTGCTCGCGGTTCAGCCTGTGGATCGTCGCGTCGTCGCAGAGCAGCACCGACAGCTCCGCCCGAGGGAGCTTCAGCGCCCGCAGCATCGCCTCGGCGCCTCGCCTCACCTCGGCGCTCGTCACCGCCCTCGACCGGGTCGCCTCTCGCAGCACGTCGACGCGCATCGCGGCGCACGCTGCCACGGCCGTAGAGGCGATTTCAACCGTGACAAGCTACGTCACACCAGGGATTGCGACGGGGCGAGGGCGCACCCACGATGGCCGCGGACGAGAGGTGGCGATGGCGACGGTGCAAGCGAAGACCCTGGCCTCGATCGACCGCGCGCTGCGGCGCGCTCCGTGGCGCGACGTGGCGTGGCCCGAGCGCAGCCGGCGGGTGGCGACGGCGATGCTCACCACCCTGCGAG
>JAEYZO010000660.1 GCA_023428035.1 Pseudomonadota bacterium
GGCCGGGGGTGAGGGCCAGCACCCCGTGGCCGCACCCGCCCCGCTCACGCCTCGCCCTCGTAGATGGTCTTCACGTCGTCGTCGGAGAGCGAGGCCGCGGGGCCGTCGTGCACCAGACGTCCGTCACGCAGGCCGATCACCCGGTCGGCGTAGCGGCGCGCGAGCTCGATGGTGTGCACGTTCATCAGCACGGGCACGCCCCGGCCCTTGCCGTAGTCCCTGAGCATCGAGAGCACCGTGGCCGCGAGCTGCGGGTCGAGCGAGGCCGTGGGCTCGTCGGCGAAGAGCGCCGCGGGCTCCTGCGCGAAGGCCCTCGCGACCGCCACCCGTTGTTGTTGCCCTCCCGAGAGCTCCCTCGCGAGCGCGTGGAGCTTCTCTCCGAGCCCCACCTCGCGCAGGGACTTCGCGGCCACCTCGCGGTCGGCCTCGCTCCACAGTCCCACGAGGCCGCGGAGCCAAGGGGCGTGCCCCACCCGCGCGACGAGCACGTTCTCCATCGCCGTGTACGAGCGGATGAGGTTGAACTGCTGGAACACGAAGCCCACCCGACCGCGAGCGCGAGCGAGGGCGCGGCCCCTGAGGCCGGTGAGCTCCTGGGCGCCGACGAAGACCCTCCCCTCGGTGGGCTCGATGAGGCGCGAGGCGCAGCGGAGGAGGGTGCTCTTGCCCGCGCCCGACCGACCGAGGATGGCCACGACCTCGCCGCCGGGGACGCTGAGCGTGAGCGGGTGGAGGCCCACGGTGCCGTCGGGCCAGCGGCGCCCGAGACCCTCGACGCGCAGGCCGTCGGACACGCTCAGTCGAGCTCGAAGTGGGGCACGCGCACGCAGCGCGCGTCGAGGGGAGGCGCGCCGGGGGCGTACTGGGTCTCGACCAGCACGGCGTGGCTGTCGGGCCACGCGCGGTGGAAGAGGTTGGCGTTGCCGGGCTCGTTCTCGAAGGTGGCGACCACGCGGCCGAGCTCTCCCATGGCGGGGAGCATGCGGACCTTGAACTCGGTGTCGGGCTCCTCGAAGGTGGGCTTGAGCACCAGCGAGATCCGCGGCTGGCCGATGGGGAAGCCGTCGTCGCGCAGGGTGCGCACCGTGCCGAGGAGCATCCCTGGGATGTCTCGGCCGGTGAGGTAGACCACGGTGGCGCCGCGGTCGAAGCAGGCGCGCACGAAGGGCACCGCGCCGCGGTGGGGCACGTCGTCGGCGCAGGCGGTGTCGGTGAAGAAGCGCTCGCGCCAGCGCTTCGTGGCGGCCTCGATGGTCTCTTCGCTCACCCCGAGGGGGCGCAGGGTGTCGTCGAGGCGGTACTTCAGGTGCGAGTCGCGCAGCGCGCGGAGGATGGCCGCGTCCTTGGCCCTCTCGGGCGGCAGGCTCGCGGCGAAGGCGTGCACGATGCGGATCGTGCGCGGGCGGTTGTCGTAGAGGGTCCCGTCGAGGTCGAAGATGACCACCGGGCGCTCGGCCCTGCGGGCCTCGACCTCGTCGAGGATGGTTCTCAGCGGGTGCTTCACCCGCCCGACGCTACAAGGGAAGGGGCTGGGGTTTCCAGTCAGAGCGGGAGGATGAACAGCACGCCGTCGTCGTTGCCGCCGGTCACGCCGGCGCGGGTGCCGACCACCGCGACGCGGTTACGCGCGGGGTTGATCGCCGCGCCCCAGAAGAAGTCCGACGCGCCGCCGAGGTCGAAGACCCGCCGCCCGCCGGTGCCGAAGGAGGTGTCGAGGGCGCCGTTGGGGGTGAGCATCGCGAGCATGGCGTCGACGTTCATCTCCGTGGGGCGGCCGCCGCCCACGAGGAGCACGCGGTTGTCGGGGAGCACCACGAGGTCGCGGGCGTTGTCGTTGAACATCGCGAGGTCGACGCGGGCGACGCCCATGGCGCCGTAGGTGGTGTCGAGGGCGCCGGCCCCGGTGATGCGCAGCGAGACGAAGTCGAGGTGGTCGGGGGCGGCGTTGCGGCCGTAGCCCGCGGTCACGAACGAGGTGCCCTGGAGCGCAGCGGCGTAGGCCTCGGTGATCGCCGCGAGCACGGTGGCCGAGTAGATCCCGCCGGTGCCGAAGGTGGTGTCGAGCACGCCCGCGGGGGTGAGCTTGAAGAGCACGGGCTTCACGATCCCGCCGTCGTTCATGTAGCCCGCGGTGACGGTGCTCCCGTCGGCGAGGATGGTGCTGGTGCGCGGGCTCGCGCTGCGGTTGTTGACGTCGACCGTCACCACGCCGTTGGTGCCGAAGGTCGCGTCTCGGGCGCCGTCAGCGGAGAGGCGCACCACGGCGAAGTCGCTGTCCATGCCGCCGGTGCGCACCGCCGAGCCGGTGATGAGCAGGCGGTCGTCGCTGTAGCGGGTGATGCCCCAGGCCGAGTCGGCGACGAAGCTCGTGCCGTCGACCACGCCGGTGGAGAGGTCGAGGGTCACCACGCCGTTGGTGCCGAAGGTCATGTCGCGGGTGCCGTCGGCGTTGAAGCGCACGAGGGCGATGTCGCGGTCGCGGGCGTCGGCCCCGCCGAGGTGCTCCACCGTGGCGAGGACCACGACCCTGCCCGTCGACTGCACGACGAGGGTGCGGGCGTTCTCGCCGTTGGTGCCCACGGCGATGTTGTGCGAGGCCACGCCCATCGTGCCGAAGGTCATGTCGCGCTCGCCCGTGGGGGTGAAGCGCGCGACGAAGACGCGGTAGTCCGCGGTGGTCTCGGTGGAGTCCGCGGCCTGGCCCGTGGCGTAGATGCGGCCCATGGCGTCGTAGGTCACGCCGTAGAAGCGGTCGTGGCCCGCGGCGGAGATCGCCATGGTCACGGGCGCCGCCGGGGGCGTGCCGGCGTCGGTGGGCACGTCGGTGGCGGGCGCGTCGCCCACGGGCACGTCGGTGGCGGGCGCGTCGCCCGTGGGAACGTCGAGGGCGGGCGCGTCGCCCACGGGAACGTCCATCGCAGGCGGGATGTCCTGTGAGGGGCCGCTGTCGACGCCCGTGTCGACGCCCGCGTCGACGCCGGTCTCCGTCGCGGGGGTGTCGGTCGAGGGCCGGTCGACCACGGGGGTGTCCGTGGTGTTGCCCGCGTCCGTGGCCGGCGCGTCGTCGCTGCAGCCTACCGCCATCGCGAGGGCTACGAGCCCGGGCGCGAGGATCCACCGAGAGATGTTGTTCGAAGCCATTGATCGAGACCCCTTTCTGATTTCCAAGCTGACTCTCGCTCTCAACGC
>JAEYZO010000663.1 GCA_023428035.1 Pseudomonadota bacterium
GGGGAGCACCTTGAGGAGCGTGAGCCAGCGCGCGCGCTCGGCGACGGTGAGCACCGCGCCGTGGCTCACCCGCTCGTGGAGGGTGAGGTAGTCGCAGAGAAGCTCCATCAGTTCGCGCATGGTGGTGACGCTCCCTTCTCGCGCTGAGGCGATGACCGCTTCGGTGCGACCGACGTGCCATGGAGTTCATTGGCGCGGGTCACCGCGGCGGACGTAGGGGATGCGACGCGCGAGGGTGGGAGAAGTTCCACCGCGCGTGAACGTCGGGCGCGCGCACCGCGACACGGGTGCCAGTGCGCCGTCGACGTCTCAGCGAGTCGCGCGTGAGGGAGCGCGCTGGCTGAAAAGGGCGCCGCCCACCTCCGCGGGCCGTGAGGGCCGTGCGGAGGTGGGCGACGAAGGTAAAGGCCGCGCAGGTGAACGTTGGGGGGGGAGGACATCCACCCGCGCAGCCCGACGAACATCTTGCAGACTCTTGAAGGAGTGTCCAGAGCTAGTTTGAAAGAAGCGCAAAGGGGGAACCGCCTGGGGCGTGACCGCGCGAACCATCGTCCCCTTCATGGTGAACGCCCGCGCTACCTCGGTGGAACAGCGACGGCCCGTGATCGTTGGAGGACGGACGATCACACCCGGCCGAAGCGCACCCGCCGGAGCAGGAGGTCGACGAGCATCACCGCCACCGCGACGAAGAGCGCGTAGCGCCACACGGGCTCGGCCCGCTCGATGCGTTCTCTCCCCGGGTCGAAGGCCGCGCGCGGAGACGGGTCCACCGCGCCGCCCGTGGCGGCGGCGAGGGCGCGGAGCAGTCGCAGGTCGGGCTCCAGCGCCGCGTACTCGCGGGGGTAGGGGTTGTCGACGCGGCCCACGCTCTCGGCCACGACCCTCCCCTCACGTCGGTGCACCGCGCGCAGGGTGAAGGCGCCGTAGCGCTCCATGGGGGTGTTCGCTTCGTACCTCCCGGGGCCCACCTGGCGCAGCGGCACCCGTCGCTCGTCGGTGGAGGGCGTCGGGCCGCGGATCGTGAGCTCCGAGTCGAGCCCGTTGCGGAAGCGGTCGTCGTCGCCGATCGCGTCGATCGCGACGTGGAGGTTCCCGCCGATCATCTCGCCGCGAAGCCCGAGCTCCTGACGGCGTCGCTGGCGCATGTGCTCCCGCGCGAGCTGCGTCCAGAAGGCCTGCCAGCGGGGCCAGCGGATCCACTCCACGGCCCAGCGGTTCTTCACGTCGCTCGTCCACGCGAGGGACCACCCCAGGCCCACGCGCCAGCGGGCCAGCAAGGGCTCGCCCGAGTCGGTCTCCAGCATCACCTGCGCGGGGGGGCCCTTCGCGCGCGTGCTCACGTAGCCGTAGAGGTAGGGCGTGCTCCCGCCCTGAAGCTCCCGCAGGAACGACGCCGGCGTCACCACCCGCGGCAACACCGGGTCCTCCACCGCCGCGCTGCGGGCCACCATCGAGGTCTCTCGCAAGAAGATCTGCGGCAGGTTGTGCGCGTCGGCGGTGACGTAGCTCCGCCCCCTGCCCCGCCGCGCGAGGGTCTCCAAGAGGTCACGGTCGACCTGCGCGCCGAGGCCCACGGTGCTCACGGTGATCCCGTCGGCGGCCATCGCGTCGACCAGCACGCGCAAGCGCGGGGGCTCATCCGACTGACCCTGCCCGTCGGTGAGGAGGATCACGTGACGCGTGAGCGCGCGGGTGAGGGCGAGGTCCTGGTTCGCCGCGTCGAGCGCGGGGAAGATCGCCGTGCCGCCTCCCGGTCGCAGGCGGCGCAGCTCGTTCTCGATGCGCACGCGGTTGCGGGCCGACTGCATCCGCACGATGCGCTCGGGCTGCGTGTCGAAGGAGATCACCTCGATGGCGTCGTCAGGCCCCAGCGCGCGCGCCGTCGCGAGGGCCGCGCTCTGCGCCAGGAGCAGCGGCTGCCCCTGCATCGAGCCCGAGCGGTCGATCACCAGCGCGAGCGCCAGCGACGGCTGGTCGCGACGTCGCTCGGACTCCATCCGCACCGGGAGCAGTCGCTCCATCGTGGTGCCCTGCCACCCGCCGAGCCCGAAGCTGCGCGCGCCGCCGGCCATCATGAAGCCGCCGCCGAGCTCCCGGAGGTACCGCCCCAGAGCCTCTTGCGCGCCCGCCGACACCTGGTCGGCGGGTACATCGCTCATCACGATGAAGTCGAAGCGCTCCATCTCCCGGAGCGACTGCGGGAACTCCCTCCCAGAGCGCTGCTCGACCTCGAAGTCACCGCCCGAGAGCGCGCCGCGGAACCACTGACCTCGCGCGGGGTCTCCCTCGACGTAGAGCACCGCGGGGCGGCCCGGCACCGTGGCCGTGGTCACGTAGCGGTTGTTCTCACGGAAGCGATCCGTCCCCAGCGGGTCGACCGTGAGGCTGTAGGTGACGTCGCCGGGCACGCGCACCACCGAGCGGAAGCGCAGCTCCTGCTCGCCGGGCTGCAGGTCGACCTCGCGCGGGCCGTCGAGGCCGTTGATGGTCTCTCCCTGGCGCAGCGTGAGCCGCGCCCTCGCGGCGCGCGACGAGAACACCGTGGCGCGCACGTCGAAGGGGGCGTCGACACGGATGCGGTCGGGCAGGTGCAGCGCGCGGATCGCCACCTCGGCGGGGGCGGGCGCGCGCGAGGGAGCGACGCTGATGCGCACGCCGAAGCGCGCGGCGCGGGTGGCCTCGGAGAGCGCGTCGCCGTCGGTCTGCACGCCGTCAGAGAGCACCACCACGCGCCGGAGGTACCCCGCGGGGAACTGCCCGTACGCGAAGGAGAGCGCGGCGGCGAGGTCGGTGCCGGCGCGGCCTCCCACGCGGTCGGCGAGGGCCGCGGGGTCGATGGGGTCGAGGTGTTGCCCTTCACTCAATCGCGCGGGGAGGGTGATCGACGCGGGTCGGTGCGCGAAGGCGACGGCGCGCATCTCGTTCTCGCCGCGGGCGCGCAGGGCGGCTTCGAGGGTGGCTCGGTACTGCGCGATGGCCTCGTCGGGGACGCTCTCGGAGACGTCGACGAGGAAGACCGTGCACACCCGTTGCGTGTGGCTGGCGCTGGTGGGTCGCGCGAGCGCGAGGAGGAGGAGCGCGCCGAAGGCCGCGCGGGCGATCACCCCGAGGGCGCGCTGGTACCAGGGCAGGTCGGCCAGCGAGAGGGTGGCCATGAGCGCGAACCAGGGCACGGCGACGAGGCCCCAGAGGTAGCGCGGGTGCAGGAGCTCGATGGGTCGGCGCAGCGCCTCGGGCAGTCGGTGCCCCCAGCGTGAGAGGCCCGGGAGGGTGAAGTGCAGGGGCGCGGGGTTCCACCCGAGCCAGCGGCGCAGGGCGAGCGCGATGAGCGCGGCGGCGGCGAGAGAGAGCCCGACGCGTAGCGCCACCCGTGCCCGTTCGCTCACGATCATCCCGGTATAGACCACCGCCGCGGGCATTTCACTCGCGGGAATCGACCTACCCCGTCGTTCGCGTTAGTGGGCCGGTGAGTTCCATGCGCCCACCCCTTTCAACGTGTAGCGAGCCGTGGCTCCTCTGGCTGGGGTCGGCCGCTGCCCACGAGCGCAGCGACTCACGCACCTTGAGAGGGGTGGTTCCATGCGCCGACGAGCTCCGTGGTCGAAGCGCCGCCGCGCGGTGGTGGTCGGGGTCGCCCTGGCCCTCGCGCTGGCGCTCGCCCCCATCGCGCTGCGCCACGCCCAGGCTGCGAT
>JAEYZO010000672.1 GCA_023428035.1 Pseudomonadota bacterium
CCCCCGTCGTCAGCGCCGCGTGAGCGAGCGCAGCGCCTGCACGTTCTGCCAGCAGAAGAACCCGAACAGGATCGCGATGAAGAGCTGCGAGCTGGTCGCCGCCCAGAGGGCCACCAGCGCCGCGACCGCCGCCGCCACGCCGTGAGCCGCCTTCGCCCTGCGCGGCCCGAGCGCGCCGAGGAGCACCAGGCCCCCGTCGAGGGGAGGCACCGGCAGGAGGTTCATCACCCCCCAGGCCACGTTCACGAAGACCAAGGTCCCGAGCGTCCACGCCACGAGCGGGCCCGCGCTCGCGGCCATCGGCGTGACGAACCACGCGACGGCGGCGAGGGCGAAGCCCGCGAAGGGCCCCGCCAGGGTCATCAAGATGTTCCGCCCGCGGGGGAGCTGCCGGTCGGGCATCGTCACCCCGCCGAAGGAGTGCAGCCGCACCGAGGCCCGCGCGCCGAAGGCCTTGGCCGCGAGGGCGTGCCCCATCTCGTGCACCAGCACCGAGACGAAGAACACCACCAGCCAGAGCACCAGCCTCGGGCCGTCGCGCGTGCTCGACGCGAGCACGAGGCCCGACAGCCAGAACCACGGCTCGACCCGCACCGGGATCGACCCCACGCGGAAGGACAACTCAAGGTTTCGCGACATCATCACCTCACTCTCTCAGCCTCGATGGTCATGGACCCGACGCGCCCGCGCCGCAACCACGCTCTCGGCGAAAGGCCAGACGTCACCGTAGGCACCTCGGCACCCCCGGTCCAAGCCCCGTGACTTCGAGGTTCCGCGCTACCCTCGGCGCTCGATGGCCGCACCCACCCGACGCGAACTCGCCGCCGACACCGACCGCGCCCTCCGCGGGGCTGCCCCCTCCGACGCGCTGCGCCCGCTCATCGCGCTGATCCGCTCGGCCCCGCACGACTTCGACGCGCGCCTCGTCACCGGCGACGCGCTCCTCGCGTCGGGCCGCCCCCCGCAGGCCGCGCTCGTCTACGCCGCCTCGCTCCGACAGTGCGCCCTCATGGGTCACCCCTTGAAGGCCCTCGTCGCGCTGAAGCGCCTCTGCGCTCTCGACCCCGCCGCGCGACAGCTCGCGCACGCCTTCGCCGCCCGCTACGCCGCGGGCGCGGCCTCCCTCGGCCGCGCGGTGCGCCTCGCGCCCCCCGACCCTGAGTCCACCGTGCCCGACAACGCCTGGCCGCCCACCACCCTCGACCCCGCGCAGCTCGCCGACGCCGCGGCGCAGGTCGCGTGCTCCGACGAGGCGCTCCCGCAGGCGCCGGCCACCGTGGCGCCCATCCCGCTCTTGTCCGAGCTCCCCCCCGACGCGCTCGCGCGGGTGCTCGACGCGGTGACCCTCCTGCGCGCCGCGCCCGGCGAGGTCGTGATGCGCGAGGGGGAGCCCGGCGAGGCCTTCTACATGATCGCTCGCGGCAGGCTCCTCGTGACCCGCAACGGCCAGCGCCTCGCGACCCTCGAAGCCGGCAGCGTGGTGGGCGAGATGGCGCTCCTCTCGGCCGCGCCGCGCGGGGCCACCGTGACCGCGACGGAGCCCTCGGACCTCCTGGTCTTCGGCCGCGAGGCCCTCGCCGCGGCCTCTCGCGAGCTCGCCGTGCTGGCCGCCGCGCTCGAGCGCTTCATGCGGCAGCGCCTCGTCGACCACCTCCTCGCGACGCACCCCTTCTTCAAGCCCTTCGACCCCGCGCAGCGCGTGCAGCTCGCCGCGCGCTTCGAGCCGCGGAGCTTCACCGCGGGCGCGACGCTCATCCGAGAGGGAGAGCCCGGCGAGGGCCTCTGGATGCTCCTCACGGGCTCCGCCGAGGTGACCCGCGACGGCGTCGACATCGCGACGCTCGGCCCGGGCGAGCTCTTCGGCGAGATCGCGCTCCTCGACGCGACGCCCACCACGGCCACGGTGACCGCCACCGCGAACGGCGCGGCGCTGGTGCTCGCGAGGGAGCTCTTCGAGCGGCTCGTGGCGGGCGTGCCGCAGCTCCGCCGTTACCTCGAAGACCTCGCCGACGAGCGACGGATGGACCTGCGCCTCTCGCTCGTCCCCGGCGAAGACCTGCTCCTGTGACGCTCCGCCGCTTCCATTTGTGACGTTCTCGAAACACACTCGGCGCCCTCATGAAGCTTCACGGCGCGCGACTCCTTGGCCTCGGGATCCTGCTCACTGCGGGCCTCGACTGTAGCTCCGACCCCACGCCCGTCGCGCCCGACGCGGCGACCGACAGCGGCATCGACGCCGACTTCGACGGCGCGGTCACCGACGCCTCGGGAGACGTCGAAGACGTCACCCCGCCCGAGGACATCCCCACCACCTGCCCGACGATGCCGATGTTCGAGACGGGCAGCGCCGAGGGCGCGGCGAACCCGCTTCAGGTGCCCGCCAACGGCGTGCGCGCGGGGCGCCTCGAGGCCAGCGAGCTGCCCGAGAACCGCCTCGGCCTGGGCGAGTGGCGCGCCGGCGACTACGCCCTCGTGAACGAGCGCGTCGCGGTCATCATCGAGGCCGCCCGCGCCTCGTCGGGCTACGACCCCTGGGGGGGGATGCCCATCGGCGCCGCCCGCTACGACGGCGGACGTCTCGTCGACGCGGCCGACTTCGGCGAGGTCATCACCGGCCTCGGCCGCTTCAGCTTCGACGTGCGCTCGGTGACCGTGCTCCGCGACGGCACCGACGGAACGGCCGTGGTGCGCTCCCTCGGCCGGATGCGCGCGATCCCCTTCATCGACGAGTTCGCGCGGGTCGTCGCCCCGGGCGACTACTCCGCCATCGACGCCGCGGTGGACTACACCCTCCGCCCCGGCGCCTCGCACGTCGACGTGAGCGTCACCTTCAACGCCGAGACCCCCGGGATGTACGGCGTGCGCACGGTGCTCCACGCGTTCTTCCAGGGCAACCGCATGCCCCGGTTCATCCCCGAGCTGGGCTTCGTCGAGTCGCCCGGTCGCCCCCGCGCCCTCGGCTGGGTCGACCCCCGCGGCGTGAGCTGGGCCTGGCGCCTCCCCGGCGAGGGGCAGACCTTCACGCCCTTCATCTCGCAGTCGGGCTTCGACTCCTTCACCTCCCCCGCGATCAACATCCCGGGCTGTATGCAGACCCGCTTCGAGTGGGCGCAGCTCGTGGTGGGCGAAGGCGTCGGCCTCGACGGGCTGCAGCGAAGCCTCGCGAGGGTGTCAGGCGCCACGCTCCGAGAGGTGCGCGGCGTGGTGAACGACGCCGCGGGGATGCCCGTCGCGGGCGCCCGCGTGCACGTCACCTCGACCGACGGGATGGCCTACCTCGACCGCGTCGAGACCGACGCGATGGGGCGCTTCACGGCGCACGTCCCCATGCGCGACGTGAGGATGACGGCGTACCGCGAGGGCTACCCCGTGAGCGCCGCGGTCACCGTGGCGATGGGCTCGAGCGACGCGACCCTGGCCTTCGGCGCGACGGGCTCCATCCGCGTGCGCGCCACCGAGGGCGGCGACCCCGCGCCCGCGCGGGTGCAGGTCTACCCCGCCGCGGGGGGCACCATCCCCTCGGTGCCCGAGGCCTTCGGCGAGGACCTCGTCGGCCGCGGACGTCTCCACGCGGTCTTCCCCACCAACGGCGACGTGACGCTCCCGGTGCCCCCGGGCCGCTGGCGCGTGGTGGTCTCCCGCGGCTTCGCCTACGAGATCACCGACACCACCGTCGACGTGACCGCGGGCGCCACGCAGGAGGTCACCGCGACCTTCACCCGTGTGGTCCCCCGCGACGGGGTCCTCTGCGGAGACTTCCACGTCCACACGCACCGCTCGCCCGACAGCGGCGACGACGCTCGCTTGAAGCTCGCCTCGGGCGCGGGCGAGGGCCTCGACGTGATGGCCCGCTCCGACCACGAGTACGTCGCCGACTTTCAGCCCCTCATCGACACCATGGGCCTGCAGCGTTGGGTGCGGGGCGTCGGGTCGATCGAGCTCACGACCTTCACCTTCGGGCACTTCGGGGTCTTCCCCCTCACGCCCGACCCCTCGCGGCCCAACGGCGGGAACTTCCAGTGGGCCAACCGCCTGCCCCCCGCGGTCTTCGCCGACGTGAGGGCCCGGCCCGAGAACCCCACGCTGGTGATCAACCACCCGCGCGGCGCCACCGCGGGCGCGTACTTCGACGCGGCCCGCTACAACGCCATGACCCGCACCGCGGGCCGGCCCGAGTACTGGGACACCCAGTTCAACGCCGTGGAGTTCTTCAACGACAGCTCCTTCGAAGACAACGAGCAGCTCGTCGCCGACTGGTTCTCGTTCCTCTCGGGCGGCCGGCGCGTCGCCGCGGTGGGCTCGTCCGACAGCCACAACCTCAACGGCAGCCCCATCGGCTACCCCCGCACCTGCATGTACCTCGGCACCGACACCCCCGCGATGGCCACCCCCCAGGCCATCGGCGCGGCCGTGGGCGCGGGCCGGAGCTTCATCAACGGCGGCGTGTGGCTCACCGTCACCGCCTCGCCCGGCGCGGGCGGGGGCACCCCCGCGCAGCCCGGGCAAGACCTCACGGGCGCCGGCAACGAGGCCGTCGTCTCGGTGGTCGCCTACGCCCCGACGTGGGTGCGCGCGCAGCGCCTCCAGGTCTTCGTCGACGGCACCGCCATGCCCACGGTGAACCTCACCGAGGCCACCCGCGACCCGATGAACCCCGTCGTGCGCTACCCCGGGGAGTTCCGCGTGCCCGTGGCCGCCTCGGGCTCCTACGTCATCGTGGCCGTCTCCGGCGACGAGCTCACCCCGGTCTACTCCGGCCGCCGGGCCTTCGGGGTGAGCAACCCGATCTACCTGCGGCGCTGAAGCCTACACCTTCCTGCCGCACCGTTTTGTCACCGCGGAGCACCTGTCATCGACGTCGGGTGTCGCGGTAGCGTCGAGGCTCCTTCCGGAGGTCCTCGGTCCATGCGTACCAGCCCTGTCGCGCTCTTCGTCGCGGCGATCTTCTCGCTCACGGTCGGCTGCACCGGCGCTTCCGTCGGCGGCGGCCCCGACGACAACGACGCGAGCGCCCAGGACGGCGTCTCGACGTCGACCGACCTCGGCGCCGACGTCGCCCCGCCCGAAGACACTCCCCCCGTCGACGTCCCCTCGATGGACCTCCCCGGCCTCGACGCCCCCGACGCGGGCGACGACGTCACCCCCCTCGACGCCGACGACGTCACGGATGCACCAGACGACGCCGCCGACGCCGACGTCCCGCCCGACCTCGGCCCCGGCGGCTGCGCCTCGAACGCCGACTGCGCGACCGACCCCGCGGGCCGCGTCTGCGACCTCGTGCGCGCCCGCTGCGTCGAGTGCCTCCCCACGGCAGACACCTGCCCCGCGACGCAGCACTGCGACACCGCCACCTACACCTGCGTCGCCGGCTGCCGCTCCGACGAGGGCTGCGCGAGCGCCACCGCCGACGGCGGCGTCGCCACCCGCGTGTGCGACACCGAATCCCACGCCTGCGTCGAGTGCACCGCCGACACCCAGTGCGCGGGGGGCCGCCTCTGCCGCGGCAGCCAGTGCGTCTTCGTCTGCGGCGACATGGGCTGCGGCAACGACGCCACCTGCTGCCTCGGCGGCTGCGTCGACACCCTCACCAACGCCGGCCACTGCGGCGGCTGCGGCCGCGCCTGCTCGACCCCCAACGCCACCGCCGCGTGCGTGAACGGCGCCTGCGCCGTAGGCGCCTGCAGCGAGGGCTACGGCGACTGCGACGGCTCCCCCGAGACCGGCTGCGAGCTCGACACCCGCTCCGACGTCGCCAACTGCGGCGGCTGCGGGCGCTCCTGCGCGGGCGCCGTCAACGCCGTCGCGGCCTGCGCCGCGGGGGTCTGCGGCTTCACCTGCCTGCCGGGCTACGGCGACTGCGACGGCGACCCCGCCAACGGCTGCGAG
>JAEYZO010000707.1 GCA_023428035.1 Pseudomonadota bacterium
GAGGTTGAAGTCTCCGTTCATCGCCAGCACGAGAAAGACCGCGTCGACGTTGGCGGCCACGAGCTGCGCCCGCGCGCCCGTGCCCGCGGCCTTGCGGACGAACACGCTCCACCGCGGGAGGAGCCGCCGCACCACGCCGCTCTCGCCGTCGAGCGAGAGCGCGACCCAGTCGCCCACGACGGGCAGGTCGGCGGCGTCGAGGGCTTCGTGACGGAGCCGCCCGCCCAGCGTCGCGGGTCGCTCTCCGTGCTCGGTCCATACGACGAAGCGCTCCCGCTCCGCCCGCACCACGCGGCCAGGGACCATCCCCTCCCGCGTACAAGACACCCACGCTTCGTGGAGCCTCTCGCTCCACCCCATCGAGGACAGGACTTCGTTCACGCGAACACTCCGGTCAGACCGTGCGACCGTCGCGCGCGCCTCTGCGTTGAGAGTCCCCCCTCGAGCGCGCCCCGGAGTCTCCGCCGCCGCGCGGTCGATGCGCGCGCTCGGCGTGTGCGGACTCAGGGGCTCTTACGCGGGGAGCGAGGACGCGCCCACGGTTTCTTCAAAACGCTTGGAAGGCAAGGCATTCTGAACATCCATAGGTCACCTCCGTTCGACGGCGAGTCGGGGCCGTCGGTCGAGGGAATACCCCCGCGGCCTCGCGGGTGTCAACGCGGGGCGGGCTCTCGCGGAGCGAACGATGGGCGACGCCGCGACGAAGCGCGGGATCAGCTACGAGGACTACCTCGCGATCGAGCGTGAGACCGACCGGAAGCACGAGTGGCTCGACGGCGAGGTGTACGCGATGGCCGGGGGCACCATCGCGCACGGGGCCCTCGCGGCGGCGGTGACGGGCGAGCTCCGCGCGCTCGCGCGGCCCTGCGGGTGCCAGGTCATGAGCTCCGACGTGAAGGTCCGCGTTCGCGCGACGGGGCTCGCGACCTACCCCGACGTCTCGATGGTGTGCGGCGGGGTCGAGCGCGACCCTGACGACCGCGACGCGATCAACAACCCGGCCGCGCTCGTCGAGGTGCGCGAGCAGCGCGGCGATCGCCGGGTCGACCGCCAGTAGGCGCAGCAGGTCGACGAGCGCACGTCGATTCTCCGTCGAGAGTGACTCCGAGCCATGAACGCGACGAGCAGCGGGCGCGTAGACGGCGAGCGTGGCGGACTGCAACCGCTCCCGCGTGAACCAGAAATCCCCAGACGGAGAGAACAGCGTCTCATCGATGCGGCGCCATCCGAGCGGCGAGAGGTCCGCGTACACCTCCGCGAAGTTCACAGCGCTCGCAACGACGCCGGTTCAAGGATATTCCCTCACCGTCGAGCGTCTCGAGCCTCTCGCTCCCGCTACGGCGCCGCGCGCTCGATCAGCACGGCCACCGCGCGCGCCGCGAGGTCGTAGCGACCGTCGGTCACCCGCGGCTCCGCGCCCTCCTCCCACGCGTTCGACGAGCCCTCCAGCCACGCCCCGGTGTCGGCGAACTGGAACCACGCCCCGCCCGCGCTCGGCGTCGGCAGCGTCACTCGCACCGGGGTCGTGCCGCGGTTGTAGATCACGTAGATCGACCGCGCCCCGTCGCCCGCTTCGTCACCGTCGACGCGCCACCCGAGGAAGCGCGCGTCGGGGTCGTCCATGTACGCGCCGTCGGCGGCGCGGGCGTCGGCGCGCAGCCAGGTCACGTCGAGGACGCCGTCTCCGTCGCGGTCACGCCCCATCCAGAAATCCCGCGGGCGCAGCGCGGGGTGGGCGCCACGAAAGCGGATCATTCGTCGCGCGAAGGTCGCGAACGCGGGCTGCCGAGTGAGCATGGTCCAGTCGAGCCAGTTGCGGTCGCTGTCGAGGTTGTAGGGGTTGTTGTTGCACCGCAGCGAGCGGAGCATCTCGTCGCCGCCGGTGATCATCGGCACGCCCGCGGAGGTCATCAGCAGCGCGAGCCCCGTGCGCGCGGCCTGGCGCTGGCGCGCCGGGTCACCGGCCTGATCCCACGAGAGGTTGTTCGCGCTGCCGCCGTCCGACGGACCGTAGGGCCACGGCTGCGTGTTGTTGGGGCCGTTGCAGTGATAGAGGTCGAAGAGCGTGAAGCCGTCGTGCGCGACGATGAAGTTCACCGAAGCCGCAGGCCCGCGCCCCCGCGGGCGGAACTGCTCCGACGAGCCCGCGATACGAGCTGAGATCCACCCCGGGGTCACCCGCGCCACGTCGAGCTGGTTCTGGCTCTGGCGCATGAGGTCGCGGTAGCGGTCGTTCCACTCCGACCAGCCCGCGGGAAAGTTCCCGAGCTGGTAGGTGCCGTCGCCGATGCCCCAGGGCTCGGCGATGAGGTCGACGCCGGGGCCTCCGTCGGAGGGGCGCGCGGGCAGCTCGCGCACCGCCTCCGTGAGCGGGGTCACCGCGTCGCGCTCGTAGCGGAAGCACCCGCGCCCGCAGGTGTTCCCGAGCACCGGCGCGAGGTCGAAGCGGTACCCGTCGACGCCGAGCTCCGTCGTCCAGTAGCGCAGGGCGTCGAGCACCAGCCTCCGCGCGGGGGCGCCGTTGGTCGCGACGTTGGCGCCCACGCCCGAGTTGTCTTGAAAGAAATGCCCGCTGCGGGAGAGCTGGTAGTAGCTCGCGTTGTCGAGGCCGCGCATCGAGAAGAGCGAGGTGAGCTCGCCCGCGGCGCCGCCGGCTCCGCCCTCGGCGGTGTGGTTGAAGACCACGTCGACGTAGACCTTGATGCCCCTCGCGTGAAAGCTCCGCACCATCGCGCGGAACTCCCGGGTGGGCCCTCCCGGCGAGCGGTCGCACGCGTAGCGCCGGTCGGGCGCGAAGTACGCGAGCGTCGAGTAGCCCCAGTAGTTCATCCCGCGGGTGCTCATCGACGCGGGGTCGTTGGCGTCGTTCTGGGTCTCCTGCACCGGGAGGAACTCCACCGCGGTCACGCCCAACGCGGCGAGGTAGTCGGCCCTCGCGGCGGCCGCCGCGTAGGTGCCCGCGCACCCCGTCGGCGCGTCGGGGTCGGCCATCGTGAGCCCCCGCGCGTGCACCTCGTAGATCACGTCATCACGAAACGGCCGCGTAGGACGCGCGCCCACGTCTCCCTCGTACGCCGCGCGCGGCACGAGCAGCGAGCGGGGCGCGTGGGGGCCGCTGTCGACGCGCCGCGACCGCGGGCCGGTGCCGTAGATCGACCCGTCGCGGAACGCGAGGGTCACGGGGTCATGGGTGATCTCCCGCGCGTAGGGGTCGATGAGGAGCTTGTTGGGGTTGAAGCGGTCTCCCGCGTCGTTGACGTCGGTGATGAAGCCGAGTTCGGAGCCCGGGGTCCACCCCGCGGCGTAGGGCCAGTTGGGGCCCCACGCGCGGTAGCCGTAGCGGATCGTGGCGGGAACGCCCGCGGCGTCGAGCTGCGCGCGGGTGAGCGTGACGCTCCACACGTCGCTCGTCGGGTCGCGGTCGAGGGTGACGCTCAGCGCGGGGTCGGTGGCCTCGTCGCTCGCGTAGACCGAGAGCTCGACGCGGGTGGCGCGCGCCGAGAAGACACGAAAGCGCACCGCGCGGGTGACCGGGTCCTCGACGGCGCCGAGGCCCTCGAAGGGGTCGCGCGCGGTCGCGTCGGGGGCGTCGACGGGGGCGTCGGTGGGAGCGTCGACCGAGCGGTCTTCGGTGACGTCAACGGGGGTGTCGAGGGG
>JAEYZO010000513.1 GCA_023428035.1 Pseudomonadota bacterium
GCGTCGAGGAGGTCGGGCGCGTCGATGGTGGGGGAGACGTCGGCGCCCGCGTCGACGGCGGGGGGCGTGACCGCGGTGGTGTCAGACCCGCTGCACGCCAGGAGGAACACGACGCACGAGGTCACCCACGACAGCGGCCCACGCATAGGCCGACGACGCTATCACCCGCGGTCACGCGAGAGGTGGGTCGGCGCCCCGTGGTGTGGTCGGTTGTCTCTAGCGAGAATGCCGCTCATGCTCGGGCCATGAGCACGCGCCCCCCCGAGAGCCCCTCGCAAGGGCCGTTCATCCTGCCACCGCCGAAGTCGCACCTCGATCTCGGCCCGGTGACGGACGAGATGCGCGCGCGTGGCGTCGCTCGGATCGACGAGATGCTCGCGCACCTCGACGATCCGCTGGAGCCTGACGAGGTCGAGTGGGACGTCGACGCGCTCTTCCCGGCTGATCGTCTCCATTGAAGCTCGTCCTCGACACGAGCGTCGCCGGTTACCTCTGTCACCCGCGGCGCTACGCCGACGCGCTCGGCGCTGACGTGATCCTCGCGGCGCAAGCCCGCGCCGTGGACGCGACCGTCGTGACCGCCAACCCTCGTCACCTCGGTCGCATGGTGCCCGTCGCCGCTTGGACAGACCTGTAGGTCGATCCACACCCCCGGTGGCCCTTCTCGCCGCATTGTCGTCTTCGCGCGACCTCTGCACTCTGCGGGGCCATGACCACCCCCACCCGCACGGCGCTCCTCGAAGACCCGCAGATCCGCCCCTTCCTGCCGCTGCTCTGGGTGGCGTGGTCCGACGGAGACCTCGAACCCGACGAGCTCGACGCCCTCCGCGCGCGCGTCGAGGCCACCCCCTGGCTCCGCCCCGCCGCTCGCCTCGCGATCGCCGCGTGGCTCGACCCCTCCGACCCTCCCTCGTCCACCGAGCTGCGACGTCTCCTCGAGACGCTCGAGTCCGTCGCCGGAACCCTCGACCCTGAGCGCCGCCGCGACCTCGTCGCGCTCGGAGCGTCGATGGCCCCGAAGGACCTCGACCCCACCACGGTCTCCTCCGCGCTCTCCGCCCTCGAAGCGAGCCTCGGAGGCTCCGCGGGAGCGCCCGTCCCCATCGTCGACAAGGGCGAGCGCGAGGTCGACGACGCGCCCACCTTCGACGTCTCAGCCCTCACCGCGGTGCTCGACGGCGCCTACGCCGCGCCGCGCGCCGAAGCCCGGGACTTCCTCCGCGACCCCTCGCGACGCGCCTACGGGCTCCCCGTGGCGGAGTACCGCGAGAAGGTCTCTGCGTGGCTCGCCGAGGCCGCGGCGCTGCACCTCGGCGAGGGCGCGTACCCTGGAGTCACCACGAAGGAGCACGACCTCGCGGCCTTCATCTCGACCTTCGAGACCCTCGGCTTCGGAGACCTCTCGCTGCTGATCCGCTTCGGCGTTCAGTTCGGGCTCTTCGGCGGGAGCATCAACACCCTCGGCACCGAGGCCCAGCGCCAGGAGCACCTCCCGCGCGTCGCGAGCCTCGCGCTGCCCGGGTGCTTCGCCATGAGCGAGGTGGGCCACGGCTCCGACGTCGCCTCGCTCGAGACCGTCGCCACCTGGGAGCGCGCCACGCGCAGCTTCGTGGTGCACACCCCCCGCGAGGCCGCCCGCAAGGACTGGATCGGCGGCGCCGCCCGCAACGCCCGAATGGCCACGGTCTTCGCGCAGCTCGAGGCCGACGGGGAGCGCCACGGGGTACACGCCTTCCTCGTCCCCATTCGAGACGAGTCGGGCGCGCTCTTGCCTGGCGTGAGGGCCGGAGACTCAGGCCACAAGATGGGCCTCAACGGCGTCGACAACGGACGTCTCTGGTTCGACCGGGTGCGCGTGCCCGAGGGGGCCCTCCTCGCGCGCTTCGCCCGCATGAACGAGGCGGGCGACTACGAGAGCCCCATCGCCAACCCGAGCAAGCGCTTCTTCACCATGCTCGGCACGCTGGTCGGAGGGCGCATCTCCGTGGCCGCGGGCGCGAACTCCGTGGCGAAGGTCGCCCTCGCCGTCGCCGTCCGCTACGCCACCGCGCGGAGGCAGTTCGGAGCGACCGACGGCCGCGAGGTCCCGCTGCTCGCGTACCCCACCCACGCGCGCAGGCTGCTCCCTCGGCTCGCGACCACCTACGTGCTGCACTTCGCCCTCGACGCGCTCAAGGCCCGCTTCGGCGAGGCCCAACGGCGCGCGACGGCCGCGCGCGAAGACGCCCCCGACACCCGCGAGATCGAGGCCGAGGCCGCGGCGCTCAAGGCCCTCGCGAGCTGGCACGCGGTCGACACGGCCCGCGCGTGCCGCGAGGCCTGCGGGGGCCAAGGGTACCTCTCGGTGAACCGCCTCCCCGACCTCTGCGCCGACGTCGAGATCTTCACCACCTTCGAGGGCGACAACACGGTGCTCCTGCAGCTCGTGGCGAAGAGCCTGCTGTCGGGCTTTCGTCGGCGCTTCGAGGGCATGGGCTTCGGCGGCGTGGCGCGGCACCTCATCGACCGGGCGCGCACGGCGGTGACCGAGATGAACCCCGTAGCGGTGCGGCGCACCGACGACGCGCACCTGCGAGACCGTGGCTTTCACCTGGCCGCGCTGCGCTACCGCGAGGAGAAGCTCCTGAGCACGGCGGCGGCGCGGCTGCGCAAGCGACTCGGCGCGAAGATGGACCCGCACGCCGCGATGCTCGACGTGCAGGAGCACCTCGTGGCGCTCGCGCGCGCCCACGCCGACCGGCTCGCGTTGGCGTGGTTCGACGAGGCGGTGTCGGCGCTGCCCGAGGGCGAGGTGCGGGAGCGGCTCGACCGGCTCGGGGCGCTGCACGCGATCACGGCGCTGCGCGACGACGCGTTCTTCCTGACCGAGGGCTACCTCGACGCGGTGAAGGAGCGGGCGCTGCGCGAGGAGAGCGAGGCGCTCCTGCGGGAGCTGCAGCCCGACGCCGTGGGGCTGGTGGACGCCTTCGGTATCCCGGCGGAGTGCCTCGCCGCGCCCATCGCGTTCATGGACCCCGCGCACCCGCGGTGGTGAACACCGTCCCCCACCATGGGCTCAATGGTCCCCCCACCATGGGCTCAATGG
>JAEYZO010000764.1 GCA_023428035.1 Pseudomonadota bacterium
CCCGCGGGCCTCGACCCCGCGCCGTCGTCCCACCCCGAGCGCGACTTGACGAGCTGCGACGTCGCGAGGCAGCGAAGCTCGCTCGACGCGTCGCCGAAGAGCCCCCGCGCCACGCACCGGGGCAGCGTCGCCTCCCCTACGTCGTCGTCCGACAAGGCGATGTCTGTGCGCGCCAGGACGGCGACCGCGCGCCAGCTCCCTCCTCCGTCGCTCGGGAGCAAGGCCTCGAAGCCCCTCATCCCCTCCGCTGACATCCTCCGCCGCGCCGCGATGTTCGCCGCCTCGAGCGCGGGGTGCGCGGCCTTGATGGTGAGCCGTATACGGCCCTGACCTCGGCTCCGCCCGCGACCGACGCGCAGCGGCACGTCGCGCAGCGCCGTCAGCAACGCGAGGGCTTCGGCGTCGAGGTTCGCCACGGTGCCCACGAAGCGAAAGCTTGACGCCGCCTTCGGCTCGATGCGCTCCACCGCGTACAGCTTTCCAACGTGCGCGGCTCCGCGCTCGAGGTCACGGGCGAGCCTCGTGACGACCCGCGTCGGAAGATCGCACTTCGGAGACACACCGGTCGCGCGTTGCAGCGCCTCGCGACAGTGCGGGCAATGACGCCCGGGTACAGACCCGCCCCGCTCCGCCGCGAGCCGGCCCGCGAGCCAGAGCGACAGCATTCCGTCTACGGGGAGCTGGGGGTCTGGCTTCTTCTGCCGGTGGTCCGCGCGCTCGCGGTGCTTGCACACGAGCGACGAGCGAGGCACGGGGACGGGCAGATCCTTCAGCGACGTCGTGGGCCATGCGTCGGAGAACGAGACGCAGGTCGCGGGGTCGACGATGGCCCGCTGGAACCGCGAATCGACGCCGAGCCGAGCCGCCGCGTGGCCGATGGCGCCGCGCAGCGCGCTCCCCCGAAGGACCTCCAGGGTCTTGTTGAACATCGACGTCGGCGGCAGGTCGCCGAGCACCAGGGGTTCGAGGCACTCGACCTCGAAGACCGCCAGGCCATCCGCCGGCGCCGTCTCTGGCAACACATGCCCAGCGGTCGTCGCGCCGCCGTCGATCAGGGTGACGGTGACGTGGCCGAGGCCCCGGGTGCGGGAGTTCCCGACGCCCCGCATCAGGTTCAGCGCGGACTCGACGAGGCTCCAGTCGTTGTCGCCGCAGCGGGCGCTCAGCGTCGCCTCGAAGACAGCGTCGGGGTCGTCGATGACCTCTCGCTGGTAGAGCACCTCGGGCACGACGCTGCGTCGGGCGCGGTCGATGCCCACCCCGTAGCGCGCGTCGAAGCGGGAGCGCGCTCGAGAGCGCGCGGCGGCGTCGACGATCCGCGCGTCGCTCACGAAGAGAGCGCTCCACGAGGCCGTGGTCTGGGTGGCGCCGCCGAGAACGTCGGTGACGTCAGGGCCCGGTGCGCCGAAGAGCCGACACGCCACGCACGACCCGTCGCCGCAGCGCTCGTCAGGCTCGTCAGGCAGGCACGCGGGGAGGTCGTTTCCGCGCGCCAGCCGCGTACACGCCTCGCGCAGCGCTCCCTTGACCGCCGACGCGGGGATGAGCGGCACGCCCTCGGCATCGCGGGCCGTCGCCGCGTCCAACCAGCCCGACGGGGAGGTGTGCCCCCCGACCAGGGCCGCGCCCTGCAGCGCGATCCGAAGCCTCGCGGTCCGCTCGATCATTCGCGCACCTCGCTGGTCTCTCCGGCGTCGTCGCCCACCACTCGCAGCACGTCGATGAGGTCGGGCAGGGCCGTCGCCCACGTCGTCGCGTCTTCGCGCCGGAGCACCCACTCCGAGAGGCCGAGCACCGCCCCTCCGTCGGAGTCAGTGTCGCCGAGCGCCGCCGCGAGCTTTGCGTCGCGCGCGATCGCGTAGCGCGCCTCGATCACGCCGGTGGTCGGCTCCACGAGCATCCCCCGCAGCCGATACAGGGCCGAGCGTGAGAGGCCGAGCCCTCGCAACGCTCGGGATTTCTCCAGGAGCGCCTTGAAGCGCCCGAGCCCGTAGGGGCGCTGGGACAACTGCACGTCTCCTCGGATGGACCCGAGGTCGAGCTGCCGCTTCGCCGCCTCGATCGCTTCGACGCCGCCCGAGAGCGCCGTGCCGCCGAGCAGGAACCTGAAGTCCACCGCGGAGCGGTCGTCGCCCTGGATCCCTTCTTTCGCTAGTCGCACGAGCCTGTGCGCGTAGTCGAAGCAGAAGCCCGCCGGCAGCGAGCGGGTCACCACGACCCCGAAGCCCGCCCCGAGCGCGCGGACCTTCGCGAGCACCACAGCGTCGCGCGCTTCGGTGAAGTGTCCGCAGAGCGCCGCGCTCGTGAACTCTCCCTCGATCCGGTCTGCAAGGCTGGATACCAACGAGAACACGTCCCGCCGCTCGCTCCCGACCTTCCACCACGCCGGGGCGACCAGCATCACGTCATCACCGCCCGCGATCACGACCTGACTGTTCTCGCTCGGGAGCCCGAGCCCCTCGAGCACCTTGGGAGTGAGTTCGAAGGCGCCCTTCAACGCGCTCGACAGCGCGTGGTACTGCGCGACCATGCGCGCCGAGCTAGCGACCTGAGCCTTCTCGCCCTTCGTCAAAAATTCGCCAACACCCCCGAGCCGGTGTTGAAGCGGGGGCATGGCGTACCGTCACGTCCGCGCGCACTCCCGCACTGAGCC
>JAEYZO010000765.1 GCA_023428035.1 Pseudomonadota bacterium
AGCTCGGCGCGCGTCCGCGAGTAGCTCCACGCGAAGTACGCGATGAGCACGCCCACCACCACCACGAACACGCCGCCGATGAACAAGAAGGCCTTCAGCAACCCCCCGCGCGGCGCGACGGAGGCCGGGTACGCAGGCGGGGGCACCCACGCGGTCGACACCAGCGGCTGCGTCTGCGGTGACGTCACCAACGCCTGCGTCTGCGCCACCCCTCCGTGCCCCGAGACGTTCGCCGGTGGCGCGGAGGTCACGCTCGCGCGCGCGCCCTCTCCCAACAAGGGCATCAGCGCCGCGCAGGCCTCGCCCCCGTCGCGGAACCGCTGCGCCGCGTCTCGCGCCACGCATCGCGAGAACCACCCGTCGAAGCCCTCGGGCAGCGTCGCCCCTCGCGACGCCGCGCGCCGCGACGCGGGCTCCAGCGGCTCGATGAGGATCTCCCGCAGGATCGCGTGCATCGTCGCGGTCTCGTCCTCGGCGCTCAGCCAGTAGCTCCGCCCCGTGAGCGACGCGAAGGCGACGAGCCCGTAGGCCCACACGTCCGTCGCGGGGGAGATCTTCCCCTGCCGCTCGGTCTGCTCGGGGGACATCCACAAGGGAGAGCCCATCGCCGTCGTCGCGGTGGCGGCGGTGCGGTTCTCCTGCAGGAGCTTCGCGATCCCGAAGTCCAACACCTTCACCGTGAAGACGTTGTCGGTGCGGCGCGACTCGGCGACGAAGACGTTCTCGGGCTTGAGGTCCCGGTGCACCAGGCCGATGCGGTGCGCCGCCGAGAGCGCGTGCCCCACCTGCGAGAGCACCATCCTCGCCTCGCCCACGGGCAGCCCCCCGCGACGACGGAGGAGCGACGCGAGGTCCTCTCCGCGGAGGAGCTCCATCGCGAGCCAGGGCGTGCTCGTCGGCTCGTCGTAGCCCGCGGCCACCACCTGCACGACGTGGTCGCTCTCGACCCGCGCGCCCACGCGGGCCTCCTGCTCGAACTTCGCGCGGCTCAGCGCGTCGGCCGCGATGCTCGCGTGCATCACCTTCAGCGCCCGCTCGTGCCCGGTGCTCCGCTGCCGAGCCACGTACACCGCGCCCATGCCCCCCTCGGCCAGGGGGCGCAGCACCTCAAAGTCCCCCGCGAACACCTGACCCGACTCCAACCGCGTGAGCGCCATGTTCGCGAGAGCGTACACCAACACGCGGCGGCCCCTTCCGCCTCACGCGCTTGCGGTGCTACACGACGGGTCGCACGGTTACACACCCATGGCGATCCGAACCATCCTCCGGTACCCCGACCCTCGCCTCCGCATCAAGGCCGAGCCCGTGGCCGTCGTCGACGACGCGGTCCGCGCGCTCTGCGACGACATGGCCGAGACCATGTACGCCGCCCCCGGCGTAGGCCTCGCCGCGCCGCAGATCGGCGTCTCGAAGCGGATCTTCGTCATCGACACCGCCTCGGGCGAAGACGAGCAGCCGAGTCAGCTCCGGTATTTCATCAACCCCGAGTTCATCACCCGCGAGGGTGAGTGCGTGTGGGAGGAGGGGTGCCTGTCGTTCCCTGGGATCCACGCCGAGATCGAGCGCGCCGAGCGGGTGACGGTGCGCGCCCTGGGCCTCGACGGTAGGCCCTTCGAGCTCAGCGCCGAGGGACTCCTGGCCATCGCGATCCAGCACGAGAACGACCACCTCGAGGGCAAGCTCATGGTCGACCGCGTGTCGCTCTTGAAGAAGCGCATGATCGACCGCGAGATGCGCAAGCGGCAGCTCACCGACGCCCGGCCCTGACCGTCTTCATCACCGCGGCGTAGTCACGCCGCGCGGTCGCCCCCGGCCCGCGCGTCGGTATACCCTCCCGCGCCATGTCACGCCCCCGCGTGGTCTTCTTCGGCACGCCCGCCTTCGCGGTCGCGTCGCTCGAGGCCCTCACCGAGTCGACCGAGGTCGTCGCCGTCGTCTGCCAGCCCGACAAGCCCGCGGGCCGCGGAAACGTCGTCACCCCGCCCCCCACCAAGGCCTTCGCCCAGTCCCGGGGCATCCCCGTCGCGCAGCCCGTGAAGCTCCGCGACGGCGCCTTCGCCGCGTGGCTCCGCGAGCAGCGCCCCGACGTCGCCGTGGTGGTCGCCTACGGGCGCATCCTCCCGCCAGACGTGCTCGCGATCCCCGCCCACGGGTGCCTCAACGTGCACGCCTCGGTGCTGCCGCGGCACCGCGGGGCCGCGCCCATCAACTGGTCCATCCTCTCGGGCGACGACGAGACCGGCGTCACCCTCATGCTCATGGACGAAGGGCTCGACACCGGCCCCATGCTCTCGATCCGCCGCACCCCCATCGGCCTCGACGAGACCGCCGAAGACCTCTTCGCGAGGCTCTCCCGCATGGGCGCCGACCTCCTGCGAGAAGACCTCGGCCACCACCTCGCCGGGATGCTCCCGCCCGTCAGCCAGGACGGCTCCCTCGCGACGCACGCCCCTCCCCTCACCCGTGAGATGTCGCGCGTCGACTGGAGGCGCAGCGCCCGCCAGGTGCACGACCAGGTGCGCGGCCTGCAACCCTGGCCCGGCGCCTGGACCACCCTCGGCGCCCGACGTCTCATCGTCGGCCGCACCGCGCTCGACGATCCCCCCTCCGTGCTCGGAGGCGCGCCCGGAGAGGGCGTCGCCGGCACCCGCGACCGGGTGTGGGTCGCCACCGCTGACGGGCTCGTCGCGCTCACCGAGCTCCAGCTCGAAGGCAAGAAGAAGCTGCCAGTGCGGGAGTTCACCGCGGGCCACCCCATGCGCGTCGGCGCCGTACTCGGGGGCGAGCGATGAAGATCTATACGAAGACCGGAGACAAGGGAGACACGGGCCTCTTCGGCGGCGCGAGGGTCTCGAAGGCCAGCGACCGCGTCGACGCCTACGGCACCGTCGACGAGCTCAACTCCGTGGTGGGCGTGGCCCGCGCCGTGGGCCTCGACCCCGCCATCGACGCCGTGCTCACCCGCGTGCAGTCCGAGCTCTTCGTGCTCGGCGCCGAGCTCTCCACCGTGCCCGGCAAGGAAGACAAGCTCGGCATCGCGCTCCTCACGGGCGAGCACATCGAGGCCCTGGAGCGAGACATCGACGCGGCGGAGGAGGGCCTTCCGCCCTTGAAGTCCTTCGTGCTCCCGGGGGGGAGCCCCGCGGCGGCGGCGCTGCACCTCGCGCGCACGGTGTGTCGCCGGGCTGAGCGGGCGATGGTGGGCCTCGGGCGGAGCGAGCCCGTGCGCCCCGAGGCGGTGGTGTACCTCAACCGCCTGAGCGACCTGTGCTTCGTGCTGGCGCGCCGGGCGAACCACCTCGCGGGGGTCGCCGACGTCCCCTGGCAACCTCGCTGAAGTCCTCTCCCACCCCGGGGCGCGAGGGGAATATCCTCCCCGCATGATCTCAGCCCTGCACCACGCCCTCTCGTCTCCTCGCGACGCGCGCTTCGCGCCCATCGACGGCCTCGACGCGTGGTGGTCGGTCTTCCGCGCCGAGGAGTCTCGCTCGGCGTCGCTCCCCGCCCTCGCCTTCTCCGCGGGCTTCGCGTCAGACCGCCTCGGGTGGGCCTTCGCCTCGGGCTACCAGTGCGCCGGCCGCGCGCTCTTCGAGGGCGCCCCTGACGTGCCCAGCGCGCTCTGCGTGACCGAGTCCGCGGGGGGCCACCCTCGGGCGATGCAGACCACGCTCCTTCACGAGCCCGACGGGCTGCGCCTCGACGGAGAGAAGTCCTTCGTGACGCTGGGGGAGTTCGCGCGGGTGCTGCACGTCGTGGCGCGCGTGCCAGACGGGGGGGAGCGCCCGACGCTGGTGCTGGTGCAGGTGCCGTCGAACACCGCGGGGGTGACCTTCACGCCGCTCGCGCTGCCTCCCATCGCGCCCGAGGTGCCGCACGCGCGGGTGCGCTTCGAGAACGTGCGGCTCCCTCCCGAAGCGGCGCTCCCGGGCGACGGCTATGACCGCTACGTGAAGCCCTTTCGCACCGTCGAGGACATCTACGTCATGCTCGCGGTGACGGGCTGGCTCCTGCGCGTGGCGCGGTCTGGCGGCGCCGAGCGCTCCGCGGTCGAGACCCTCTCGGCGCTCGCGGTGACCCTGGGCGGGCTCGCGCGCGAGGCCCCGTCGGACCCGGCGGTGCACGTGGCCCTCGCGGGCGCGCTCCCTCGCGTGGACGAGGCGATCCGCCACGTGGAGCCGTGCTGGGCGAAGCTGGGCGCGACGCACCGCGAGCGCTGGGAGAGGGACCGACCGCTGCTGGCGGTGGCGTCGAAGGTGCGCGAGGCGCGGCGCGACCGCGCGCACGAGCGGCTGCGGTAGAGCGTCAGGGCTTCGGGTGCGCCAGCAACCACTCGAACACGGCGGGCGCCCATCCGTTGCCCATCGCGGGCAGGTGCGCGCCTCCCTGGATCGTCCACAGG
>JAEYZO010000788.1 GCA_023428035.1 Pseudomonadota bacterium
TGCGCGCGCGCCCTGGGGGCGGGGGCGCGCGCGCCGCGGGCGCGACGACGACGCTCGGCGCGCCGCTGACCCGCTACGGCGACGAACGATGCGCGCGGCGCGCCGCTGACGCGCACCGGCCCACGGAAACGGCGTACGCATGGGCCGGAGCCTCGCGGACGTCGGCGGGCCGGCTGACCGACGCGTTGTGCGACGTCGTCGAGGGCCACTGCCGCGGTGTGTAACGGTCCGTGACCGGGGTGGGTAACGCTTTGGTACATTGTTCGAAGCGTTACCGTCGGGAGCGACCGCGGCGCCCGATTCTCGGGCGGTCGGCCGCGGAACGGTCCATGCGGGGGGACGCGCCGTCCCGTCAACCCCGATCGACAAGGAGGGGATCATGAGCGCAGCGTGCCCTACGACGGAGAGCCCGCGGCCCTTCGAGCCCGTCGCGCCGGAGCTGAAGCGCGAGGTCGACGCCGCCTTTCGCCACTACGAGTCGCGGCTCTTTCACGCCGCGCTCCGCATCACCCGCAACGACAACGACGCGTGGGACGCCGTGCAGGACGGGATGATGAGCGCGCTGCGACACGCCGAGCGCTTCCGCGGAGAGGCCGCCGTCGCGAGCTGGCTCTACTCCATCGTGGTGAACGCCGCGCTCTACCAGCGGCGCAGGGAGAAGGCCGCGCGACGTCACCGCGACCGCTACAGCGAGCGCGTGTGGCCCGAGGCCGAGCGCTCGCTCGAGGCGGGCTCGGCGGTGCGCGACCCCGAGTCGTTCCTGATGGCCCGCATCGACCTGTCGCGCGTGGCTGAGGTCATCGAGGCTCTGCCCGCCGAGCGGCGCGGGCTCATCGAGCGATCGATGGAGGGAGACACCGCCGCTGAGATCGCCGAGCGCGCCGACGAGCCCGTGTCTGCGGTGAAGAGCCGGCTGTGGCGCGCCCGGGTCACGCTGCGGAGGAGCCTCTCGGTCGAAGCCGCCTGAACCTCGGCCAGCGGTCAGCGCCCTGGGGTGAGGCGCCTCGCGCGCGTGGCGCTCGACTCGGCGGGCGCGCGGTCGAGCGCGGCGTGGAAGCCCGAGGGGCGCCGCTCGTCGTCGGAGAGGATGCGTGCGTGCACCACCGCGGCGAGGGCGGGGAGCTCGGCGATGCGCGCCTTCACGGCCTCGGGCGCGCCAGTGAGCGTCGCGTAGACCGTGCGCTCACGCTCGATCGGGGAGACCCCCAGCGCGGCGACCCAGCGCAGGACGTACTCCACCGCGGCGAGGGGCCACCCGCAGACGGCGGCCTGGGACGCGAGCAGGGCGAGGTCGCTGGTCGAGGCCGGGTCGGCGAGCCGCGACGCGGCCTCGTAGCTCTCCCTCGCGCGAGCGCGGTCACCGACGCGGTCGAGGGCCTCGGCGCGGTAGGCGTGCAGCTGCAGCCACGTCTCGCGCCCTCGCCCCGTGACGCGCTTGGCGGCCTCGTGGGCTACGTCGAGGGCCTCGCAGGCGTCGCGCGGGCGGCCGAGGGCGAGGAGCTCGGCGGCGACGGCGACGTGGTACTGCGGGTGGTCGGGGTCTTCGCGGGCGGCCGCGCGCGCGGCGTCGAGGGCCTCGGCGTGGCGGCCGAGGCGGGCGTTGGCTTCGGCCAGGAGCGCGAGGAGCGCGCCGCGGGTGGAGCCGGCGTCGGGCGCGAGGGTTGGGACGTCCCTGAGCACGCGCCGGAGGGTGAAGGCGTCGACGCTGCGGGAGTGGTCGCCCGCCCAGGCGTGGTGGTCGAAGAGGAACTGGACAGCGCGCGGGTTCGGCATGGGCAACCAATGCGAAGGGAGCGCGGGTGATACTCTGGACGGGGTGCCGACGCCCGCGGCGCCGCGTCCGCGCGCTGACGACGCGCAGGGGCGGTGCGCCCGCGTCGCGTTCCCTCCCAGCGTCAGCGCCGTCCGCCGTCACGCCCGGTCCTCCTACGCAATTCGACCAGCCCGTCGTCGAGGTCCAACGCGGTGCCTGCGTGGGGCAGCCGGAGCCCGAGCTGGCGCATCGCGAACGCGACGCCGGGCTGCGCCCCCGCCCTCTCCGAGCGCCGCCGAGTGGCTCGCGCACGTCGACGCCCAGGCCCGTAGCGGCCTTTCGGTCCCCGAGTACTCTCGTCAGCACGGCCTCAAGGCCGACACGCTCTACGAGCGCCGTCGTCGCCGCGATGATCCTTGTGTCCGCGACGCGGCCCCTCTACGCCGCCCTCGACCCGTCGACTACCGCCGCTCCTTTGACGTCCTCGTCGGCATCGCCCGCGAGCAGCTCGGCCTGGACGCGCTGCGCAGCGCCGCGGGGAGGCCCTCGCGCGGGCTCGAGCAGCCTGCGCCGCACCGCCTGGCCTTCGACCAGGGCCTTGCGCTAGAGCACGAACGCGCGGAGGTGCTGGCTCCTGACCACCTCCGCGGGCATCGCCAGGAGCTCCTCGTTGATCGCCGTCGCGTGCCGCTCGTAGAACCGCCAGTGCTCCCCGAGCAGCCGACGTCCCAAACGCGAACGTGGTGTCGCGCCTCGGCGGACCCTGACGCGATCAAATGTGGGCCGCGCCGGGGGATAGACGCCCGCCATTGCGGCGTGGCCCGAACGCACGAAGGCCCCGAAACCTTGCGATCTCGGGGCCTTCTAGAGTGCGAGGAGGGGGACTTGAACCCCCACGGTGTTACCCGCTAGCACCTCAAGCTAGTGCGTCTGCCAATTCCGCCATCCTCGCGACGGGGAGCGGCTTATCCCCCGGCAGGCGCGGGGTGTCAACAACAATCCGCTCCGGGTCGGTCTTGTCGCGGGCGCGCCGACGGCGATAGCATCCCCGCCCCTTGCGCGGGGCGAGAACGCCACCGCGCGCCCTGACGGAGACGGTGATGAGCGGTCACTCACGATGGTCCACCATCAAGCACAAGAAGGCGGCGTCCGACGCGAAGAAGGGCAGGGCGTGGACGAAGCTGATCAAGGAGGTCACCGTCGCGGCCCGCATGGGCGGCGGTGACATCAACGGCAACCCCCGCCTCCGCAAGGCCGTCGACGCCGCGCGCGGCGTGAACATGCCGATGGACAACATCTCGAAGGCCATCAAGCGCGGCACCGGCGAGCTCGAGGGCGTCAGCTACGACGAGGTCACCTACGAGGGCACGGGCCCGTCGGGCACGCTCATCCTCGTCGACGCGATGACCGACAACCGCAACCGCACCGTCGCCGAGATCCGCAAGATCTTCGAGAAGAACGGCGGCACCATGGGCTCGGCCAACACCGCCTCGTGGGGCTTCGACCGCAAGGGCCACGTGCGCCTCGCGAAGTCCGCCGCCACCGAGGAGCAGCTCTTCGACGTGGCCCTCGGCGCGGGCGCCGAAGACATCTCCGCTGAGGGCGACGAGTGGCTGATCACCACGCCCCCCGCCGAGGTCGACGTGGTGCGCGGCGCGCTCGAGGCGGCGAAGGTCGAGGTGAAGTCCGCCGACCTGGTGATGGTGCCGAAGAACGCCGTCGAGGTGTCGGGCCGCGACGCCGAGGTGCTCCTGCGCCTCGTCGAGGTGCTCGACGACCACGAAGACGTGCAGAACGTCTGGGCGAACTTCGACGTCTCCGAGGAGGAGATGAACCGCATCGCGGGCGGCTGAGAGACGTCACTCCACGCAGCGGGGCGGGCCGCCGTCGACGCTCGCGCAGCGCTGGGCGAAGGGCGCGCAGTCACCCGCCGCCGCGCAGGGCCTCGCGCCGAGGTCGGGCAGGCACAGCGGGCTCAGCCCGGCCGCGGTCATCAC
>JAEYZO010000516.1 GCA_023428035.1 Pseudomonadota bacterium
TTGTAGATCTGCGCGGCGACCATCTCCGCGGCGCACTGGCCGATGCCGCCGCGGATGTTCTCCTGCTTCGCCTCGACGATGGTGACCGCCGGGGCCGTCAGGAAGAGCTGCTCGGAGGAGTGGCTGAGGATGAAGTCGCACACGCCCGTGAGCCCCTGCGAGGCGTCGACGTCGAACTCGACGCCCGAGAAGAGTCCCACCCGGTGGTCGAGCAGGCGGCGCACCTCGACCAGGATCGGGGCGATGATCATCTCGGAGCGGGCCTTCTCGTTGGAGAGCGCGAGCCCGAGGGGGACGGTCTCCTTCAGCGTCTGCGTCAGCCACTCGCCGGGCGCCTGCTCGGGCACGGCCCCGAACAGCGACGCCTCGCCGTACGTGAGCTGAAACCGCTGGAGGAGCTGCGGCAGCGTGAAGTCCTCGAACGCCATGGCCCCCGTGCCTTCTACCACGCACGGCGTCGGGCGCTTCGCCAGGTCGCGGTTGAACGAAGCGCTCGCCCCGCGCCGCCCCCGCTCACCCCCGCTTGCGATACACCAGCCGCGTGATGGGCAGCCCATCCTCGATCGCGCGCTTCTCTCGGTTCGACCGTGACGGCGCGAAGGGGCTCTCCGCCGCGCCCTCTCCCTCGTAGCCGCGCTCCAGCGCGGGGTGCGCGTCGAGGCGCTCGCGGTACTGCGCCGCCCGCTCCTCCACGTCGGTCTGCACCAGCAGCACCGCGCCTGGAGCCAGCAACCGCGCGAGGTCATCGACGAAGGAGTCCTGCACCACCAGCCGCTTCGCGTGGCGCTTCTTCCACCACGGATCAGGGAAGTGCACCGCCGCCATCGCCACGCACCCGTCGGGCCCCACCCGCGGGAGCACCGCGCCGGCGTCCTCGGCGAAGCAGCGCGCGTTGGTGAGCTTGCGCTGCGTGAACCTCTCGTCGAGCACCGTCGCCCACTTGCGGCGGATCTCCATCGCCACCACCCGGTGGTCGGGGTGCCGCTCGGCGTAGTCGAGCGTGAACGCGCCGCGGCCCGGGCCGATCTCCAGCATCAACGGTCCGCTGCCCGCGACGATCGCGTTGAGGTCGATAGGCCCCTCCAGCGGGAGCCTCGGCGCGTGGTCGTAGCGGGTGTTGTGCATCGCGGTCGCTCGTGGCGCGGCGTGGTACCGTGCGCGACCCCGCGCGCGCAACACCGTCGCCGCGACGAAATCGCAGTGATCCTCGCAACACCCCCGCCCTCGCCCACGGCCCCCATCGTCCCCCGCGAGCGCGTCGCCTACGCCCTCGCGGTCCTCTCGGGGCTCTTGTACTTCCTCGGCTTCGCGAGCTTCGAGGTCTACCCCTTCGCCTTCGTCTCGCTCGCGCCCCTGCTCGTCGCGCTCCGCGGCCGAACCGGCTTCAAGGCCCTGCGCCTCGGCTGGCTCATGGGCTTCGTCGCCATGGCCGGCGGCTTCTACTGGATCGTCGGGATGCTCAAGACCTTCTCGGGCTTCCCGATGCCGCTGTGCATCTTGTTCGCGTCGCTCCTCTGGGCCGGGCAGGGAATGCTCTTCGGCGTGCTCGCGCTGGTGGTCTCGCGCCTCGACGCCCGCGGCGTGCCGCGCCTCGTCTCGGTGCCGCTCACCCTCGCGGGCACCGAGATGGTCTTCCCGGTGCTGTTCCCCTGGTACACGGCGAACTCGCTGCACGACCTGCCGGTGCTGATCCAGACCGCTGACCTCGGGGGCGTGCTGCTGGTCTCCGCCGCGCTCGGCCTCGGCCACGCCGCCATCGACGAGGTGTTCGCGCGTCGCGGTCCGTGGCGCGAACGATGGAAGCCCCTCGCGGCGCCGCTGGCCTTCTGGGCCCTCGCGATCCCCTACGGCGGGTGGAGGATGAAGCAGGTCGACGCCGACGCGCGCGCCCGCCCCGCGCTGCGCGTGGGGATCGTGCAGCAGAACCTCGGGCTGATGGAGAAGCGCTTCGACCCCTACCTCGCCCTGGAGCGTCACCTCGCGGCGTCGCGGGAGCTCGAAGCCCGCGGGGTCGACCTGCTGGTGTGGAGCGAGAGCGCGCTGGCCTTCCGCATCCCCGAGGGGGTGCAGAACATCCGCGACGCCATTCCCCCGTGGGACCTGCGCACGCCCACGCTCTTCGGCGCGCTCTCGGTGCGCGGAGAGGACGAGCGCGGCCGGCTACGTCTCTACAACACGGCCTTCATGACCGACGCGCAGGGCAACATGCGTGGTCACTACGACAAGGTCTATCTGCTGGCCTTCGGGGAGTACATCCCCTTCGGAGAGACCTTCCCGCAGCTCTACGACATCTCTCGCAACAGCGGTCACTTCCGCCGCGGCAGCACCTTCCGCGCGCTCCCCGTGCCGGGCGGAACGGTCGCGCCGCTCATCTGCTACGAGGACATCCTCCCGCGCTTCGTGCGTGATTTTCAGCGCCGCGCGAACCCCGACCTCCTCGCGGTGATCTTGAACGACGCGTGGTTCGGCGACACCGCCGAGCCGTGGATCCACAACGCGCTCGCGCGCTTTCGCGCGGTGGAGCAGCGGCGCGACCTGGTGCGCGCGGCGAACTCCGGCGTGTCGTCGATCATCGACGCCGCGGGCCGACACGTCGCGCACGGGGGCACGTTCCGACGCGAGAACGTGGTGGGCACGGTGCACTTGCGTCAGGGGCGGACGGTCTACTACTACACCGGCGACTGGGTCGGCTGGGCCGGCGTGGCGCTCGCGCTCACCACGCTCCTCCCGCGGCGCAAGCGCGAGGAGGGCGCGGCGCTCACTCCATCGTGAGCGTGCCCCCCGCGGCCACCTGCGCCTGCGTCAGCCGCGGGTGCGTGAGCGCCGTCCCGTTCCATTGGAGCCGCGGGTTCGCCACGCCGGTGCCCGCGCTCGGTGAGCTCACCCGCAGCGTCGCGCCGCCCGCGAGGGTCAGCTCCGCCTCGGTCACCGACGGCGCCGCCAGCAGCCACTCGTCCGTGCCCGCCACCGGGAACACCCCCAGCGCCGCGAAGGTGTACCAGGCGCTCAGCGTCCCCGCGTCGTCGTTGCCCGGGATGCCGTCCGGCCCGTCGCCGTAGCGCGTCGCGCGCACCCACTCCACGTAGCGCGACGACGCCGCCACATCACCGAAGTGCGAGGGGATGAAGGGCGCGTGGATGTCCGGCTCGTTGCCGTGCCAGTAGTACGGATCAGGGAGGATCGTGCGCCGCGTCTGCATCGAGAGCGTGAACATCTCCTCCAGCCGAGAGAGCATCGCGTCGCGGCCGCCCATCAAGGTCGCGAGGCCGTCGAGGTCGTGCGGCGCGTACCAGAGGTACTGCCAGGCGTTGCCCTCGGCGTACCAGTCCTGCCAGTTCACCGCGCGGTTCACCCGCGCGAAGGCGCCGTCGCGACCGCGGCCCACGAGGAAGCGCTGCTCGGGGTCGTAGAGCATCGCGTAGTTGCCCGCGCGCGCCGCGAACATCGCCGCGTCGTCGGCGTGACCCAAGCCCCGCGCCATCGCCGCGAGCGCCCCGTCGGCGTAGGCGTACTCCAGCGTCGCCGACGCGCTCGCCCCGCGGCCCTCGATCGGCACGTAGCGCAGCGAGAGGTACTCCCCCAGCGCCTCCCTCCGCGTGGGGGTCTGCATCGCCGACCGGCGCAGCACCGACCACGCCGCGTCGACGTCGAAGTCCCGCAGCCCGCGCAGCCAGGTGTCGGCCACCATCAGCGCGCCGCAGTCCCCCAGCATCCCGCCCGTCTCCCCAGTGCCCAGCGGCCACCGAGGGAAGTACCCGAGCGCCCCCGCCATCGCCACGATCGAGCGAACGAAGTCGCGCTGGTACTCGGGGTACACCATCGTGAGCCAGGGGTGCTCGGTGCGGAAGGTGTCCCAGAGCGAGAGGTCGCTGTAGTAGCGCCAGCCCTCCGCGCGGCGCACTTCACCATCCACGCCGCGGTAGGTCCCGTCGGCGTCCGACACCAGCGTGGGCATCAACAGCGTGTGATAGACCGCGCTGTAGTACGTACGCAGCGCGCGCTCGCCCCGCGCCGTCACCCGCGCGCGAGAGAGCAGCGACTCCCACAAGGCCACCGAGTCCCTCCGCGCGGCGTCGAAATCCAGCGACGGAGACTCGGCCATGAGGTTCGCCCGCGCGTGCTCGAGGTCGGTGAGCGAGAGCCCGAAGGCCACCGTGACGGCTCCATCACTCGTCGTGTCGACGGGCACGTACGCGCCGATCGCCGTGCCCGACTGGGTGAGGGTGGTCGGCGCG
>JAEYZO010000807.1 GCA_023428035.1 Pseudomonadota bacterium
CTCCGAGGGCAGTGGGGCAGATTCGCAACCACTCCGCTGCCTCAGTCAGGCCGTGCGTTCAAGCGCCCCTGGAGCTCTCGACGGCCTCACGTCTGTTCAGCACTGGCGAACTTCGACGGGTAGCCCCCGGCGCTATCCTGTTCCTGAGCGGAGGCATCACGATCACCGATGAGTTTGGGGGAGCGTTGACGTACCCCGGGTATCCAAGCAGTCCCGTAGACTTCCAGACCTTCGTATCGAGAGTGCGCACCTATGCTGTAGCGGCGTATGGGAATGCATTCGCTGCACGCTTGACGGCCCTTCAGAATTCCCTCTCACTCCCGACAGTCCAACGCACTCAACTGTACCCCAACGGAGTGGAGTTCGTGCTCTCTGAAAACGACGGCGACGCAGGCGATGTCGCTCTCCTCTCTCACCCGTCGCGGGCCTCCTACTGTGGGGCAACCCGCACCCCCCCGGTGCCTCTCTTCGGTGCCGTACAGTCGCAGACGGGGGTCGGCGTAGCGTCGGTCTACTCTGGCTCGACTCCATGATCGGGTCGCGGACTCTACGGGCGGTTATAGCCTCGGCCTGGTTTTGCCTCAACCCAGGTTGCTCCGACGACGTCGTGGCTCTCTCAGACGCGGGCTCGACCGATGTGACCCCGGTCGATCTAGGCTCGCCGCCCGACGCGTCCACTCTCGATGGTGCTCCCTCGGATCTCTCGGACGCGGGCCCCGTATCTGTTCTCTGCGATCAATCCCTGCCGCCGCGAAGACCTGACGAACCCGACTGTACGTGCATCGACCGTACTGAGGGCCAGCGCGGTGTCTGCGTCGCGACTGCGACCTGCGTCTCGGGCGCTTGTGAGGGCGGGTGGTGTGTTACGACCCCCCGGGAACTCGGTGGGGGCTTTGCCTCTCGACAGTGCGGTGGCGGCCCGGCGTGCGCCGAGCTGGCGCGGAGGTATCTAGCGAACCCCGGGCCGTCCCGCATCGCCTGCTTCTTTCAAGACGGTACGCTCGTGACCACCGGCGTGGTGCCCGCCGCTAACTGCCCCACAGGGAGTGAGGGAGTCCTCTGCGGTCCTGGGTGTGTCCCGTGCAACGACGTCTTTAACAAGTGCTGGGGCTCATCGGAGCAATTCCCGTTAGGTTTCTGTCACGATGAAACCCAGTATTGCAGCGACGTCACGCCCTGCCCCGGCACATTCCAGTGCCTCCGGCCGCGCAACCTCGCTGCGTCTGGTGTCCCCGCCCCCGGCCAGTGTGTGGCTCCTGATCGATGCTCCGCCATCGCCGCGATGGCCCCGGATCGCTTCCGCTGTGCGCGCTGATCCGACGAGGACCTGGTGGTGACGGCGCGGGCGGACGTACTTCTGCCTGCGGTCGTGCTCGTGCTGTCGTGCGCGTCGAGCGTCTCCGCGACCGGAGACGTGTCTGGTTCGACTGACGTGCTCCTGTCGGATGAAGATCGTGACGCCCCCGACGTGACCCGAGATGCGGTCGAGGCCCCGTTGCCCTCCGACCTCGGGGTGCCCCGCTGCACGAACCCCGACTACCCGGAGCAGGGGTGGAAGGCGGGCTCGTGTGCCTGCATAGGGGCGAGGCCAGGGCGGCCAGGGATCTGCCGGACCGGCGTGACTGAGTTGGGCCCCTCGTGTCGGGCCGGAGCGTGCCCGTATTTGTTGGAAGGAGCCCCGACCTACTGCGTCGCGCTCGACCTCGACCAGCCGCTGCATTTCGAGTGCGCCGACGGCGACTTCTGCCGCGCGCTCGCCGCGCTCGACCTTCGCACTCCGGCCTATCCCCGAAACGCTGCCTGCGTGTACGGGGACGGGACGCTCTTTCGCGCCGGGGTCGTCGGGTCGGCGTCATGCCCCGCCGGGAGCGACGGCCTCCTGTGCGGCGTCGGTTGCGAGCGGTGTCCCCTGACGCACGGCCTCTGTTGGGGTATGTCCGAGGCCAACCCCCTCGGCGCCTGCCTCAGGGTCCAGGAGACCACGAACTCTTCGTGCACCTCCGCGGCCCAGTGCAGCGCCGGAGACGGGTGTCTTCTCATCCTCGACGCGGCGAGGGGCCCGACGGCGAGCGTCTGCGTCGAGGCGGAGCGTTGCGCCCGCGTTGCGTCTTTAGCTGTCGAGCGGTTCGCGTGCCGCTAAGATGAAGCTCGCGGTGTTGGCCGCGTGGGCGGTGCACGACCAGCGCGGCCCTGACGCGAAGAACGTGGTGCGCGAGGCCCTCGAGGTGATCGAGGCCGACCCCGACCCGCGGTTGCGCGAGGCGATGGTGCGCGCGATGGTGTCTTCGCTCGGCGAACCCCTCGTCGAGGTGATCCGGGAGACCTTGATGAACCCCTCGCTGTTCCCTGAGAGCCCCGCCTACACCGCGCTGCGACGCGACCTCGAAGCCCGCGGGATGGGCGGAGCGCTACTCGCGGTGCTCGCCGCGCGGGGGATCGCCGTCGACGACGGCGCGCGCGCACGGATCGCCGCGTGCCTCGACGCCGCCACCCTCGACCGCTGGATCACCCGCGCCGCCACGGCGAGCTCCCTCGACGAGGTGTTCGCCGAGGGCTGAGCGATCAGCGCGACGAGGTGTTCGCGGGTCGCGCCGCCGCGGCCTGCGCGGGCTGAGCGGTCGGCATCGGCGTGGGGGTCGCCGGGGCCAGCGTCGAGAGCCCGCGGGAGAGCATCTCCCAGGCGATCTCGTACTCGTAGTAGTGCAGCACCTGCGTCTCGAGCACCGCCCGCAGGTCGGCCTCGGCCGCCGCGGTCTCGCCCGCCGCGAAGCGCAGCATCGCGTCGTAGAAGAGCCCCTCGGCCCGCTGCCCCGGGGTGCGCGCGTAGCGGAGCAGCGCCTCGCGGTCGATCGCCCCCGCGTAGCGCTGCGCGAGCCGCACCGTCCACGCCGAGTGCTCGTTCGCCCCGTCGGACACCGACTGGATCAGGA
>JAEYZO010000850.1 GCA_023428035.1 Pseudomonadota bacterium
GTCGACGGCCGCGCCGCGGCGAGCGCGATGGGCCTCAACGCCCCCCGCGCGACCACCACGCGGCAGGCCCTCGACAACTTCGAGCGGATGCTGATGACCCCCTCGCCGGGCTCGCAGGTGGGGGCCAGCGGGTCGTCGAGCCGGCTGCAGGCCCGCTTCGCGGCGCACGCGGCGCTCTTCCGCGACACGCCCCTCGAGGCCGACATGGTCGACGAGAGCTGGCTGGCCAACTTCGGCTTCGACCCCTCGTCGCGGCTCACCCGCGACATGCTCGACCAGGCCTCGCCGCTGCGCCGCATGGACCCGGAGTACGCCGAGTCGATGTGGACGCAGCTCCTGCAGCGCGCCGAGCGCCGGGGCTTCTGCTTTCAAGACGCGGGCGCCCCGGGCGCCATCGGGAGCCGTGACATCCAGGGCGTGGCCCGGTGGTTCGGGCAGCGCTACGCGTCGCTCACCCCCGCCGAGCGCGCGCGGCAGGTGTACGAAGACCTCAGGGTGGAGGCCTACAAGGGCATCCAGCTCCACGAGGTCGGCCACTCGCTCGGGCTCTACCACGTGCCCGTGTCGAGCTACGACTCGATGAACTACAACCCGCAGTACTGGCAGCTCCGCACGCGCAACGGCGAGGCGGCTCAGACCTGCACCCCGGTGTGCAACGCCAACCGCTGCGACTCGATCCGCAACGCAGACCGCAACGCCGACAACTGCATGGGCCCGCGGTACCGCGACCCCGAGAGCGACGAGGAGCTCGGCGTGACCCCCGGCGGCGAGGCCCACGCGGGGATCAACTACTTCGGCAACACCTCGACCATGGAGTACCAGTGGGAGCGCTTCGGCGAGACCGTGGGGCTCGGGTCCTACGACCAGTACGCGATGGGGGTGCTCTACGGCCGGGTCATCGAGACCATGGAGGCCGACACCGCGCGCGGGGGAATGCCCACCGACCAGCAGCAGCGCTTCGGCGGCCGCATGACCTCGAACCTCTCGGACCTCGACCAGATCAACTGGACCGACCCGGTGCTCGGCGAGACGGGGGTGCTCCCGATCCACTACACCTCGCTCGCGCGCGAGCTGAACATGTACGACGCCTCGCGCTGCCGCCCCGCCACCGACGAGGAGAAGGCCCGCTACCGCTGGCGCGTGGTGAACGGGCAGCTCTGCTCGCTCCCCCCGCGCGACCACGCGGCGATGGTGGACTTCGAGTCGACCGCGGCGACGCCGGGCTCCGAGGCCGCGGGCCGCGTCGCTCCCTTCTGGCGCACCCGCGAGGGCGCGCGCACTGGCGAGCGGCAGCTCCGCTGGGCCTACCGCGTCGCGTGGGACATCGGCACGGGCTACCCGCACATCAACTACTTCGACCAGGGCGCCGACCTCTACGAGGTCGCGCAGAGCCAGATCAGGAAGTACGAGCTCACCTACCCCACGATGTACTTCCGCCGCGAGCAGCGTGAGTACACGGGCTGGAACATCCCCGCGTACCTGGCGCGCTGGGTGTTCCGCACGCTGCGCGGGTACCACTGGACCGTCGCGCGCAACGTCGCCTACTACAGCTCGGTCTTCAGCTCCGACCTCTATCGCCGCGTGGCCCGCGACGACAACTGGATGGGGCCCTTCCTCGCGACGCAGCCCGACCTCTTCGACTTCTTCGCCGGGGTGATCCTCAGGCCCGAGGTCGGGCAGTTCGAGCCCATGACCGACCAGCTCGCGGGGCGCAGACCGATCTTCGACGCGGGCGACCCCGCGGAGAACCCGCTCTTCGAGGTGGGCGTCATCGACGGCCGCTTCATCGGCGAGGAGTTCGACAACGTGCGCGGCGGGTCGTGGGACTACCACTCGTACATGGTCCGCGCGGGCTCGTACCCCGAGAAGCCCCTCGCGGCGATCATGCTGACCGACACGCGGCCGACCTTCTCGTCGATCACTCGCTCGCTCTACCTCGACGGCCGGGAGTTCCAGGTGAACTTCCGCACCGACATGCCCAGGGCCTACGACCGCCTCATCGGCGGCGTTCTCTCCGAGGACTGGGACACCACGGCCATGCACGTGCCGAACGTCGAGGGCGGCGGCACCGCGGGCGTCCCCGCGGTCACCCCCTCGCTGCTTCGCCTCTGGACCACGCCCTCGCAGGGCGACGCCTTCGGCGAGGCCCGCCGTGACCCCGGCTCACGCCTCCTCTTCCCCAACGTGGGCTACCGCCAGCAGCTCCCGATGATGGTCTGGTCGATGCTCTTCTCGTCGCTCAACAGCGACCTGTCGACCATCCACCGCATGCGCATCTGGACCCTCGGCGCCCCCGAGGTCGTCGACGTGCCCGAGTCGGAGCAGGTGCACTTCACCAACCCCGAGACGGGCATCACCTACGCGGCGCGCTCCTACGGCCCCGACCGCATCGACGGCCTCGCGGTCGACGCGGGCATCGCCTCGCGCATGATCGCGCACGCCAACGAGCTCCTGCGCGACACCTACCAGGTGCGCGTCGACGAGCGCCTGCAGCCCATCGTGAACCCCGACGGGTCGTACACCGTGGTCTTCGACTCGAACCGCCGCCCGGTGCCCGCCAACGCCGACGCCCGCCGGCAGACCGCCGCCGAGATCCGCTTCAGGAACTACGTCGGCCTCATCGACGCCACGCGCTACGCCTCGCGCATCCTGGGCTACGGCCTCCTGCGCTGATCGGCCGACCCTCCCCCTCGCCGGGGGTTTAGACTCCGTGCTCACGGATGACCCCCGGCGCCCGCTCCCTCCCCCGCTCGCTACCCCTCGTCGTCGCCGTCGCCGCGGGCTGCATCTTCTCCGCGGCGCCGTCGAACCGCCCCTCCAACGACGAGGTGCTCCGTCGCACGGCGCGCTGGACCTCCCACCGGGACCGCACCGCGATCCCCGACGGCGGCGTGGCGGCCCCGCGCACGGCGGACTCCGGGCGCTGCCCCGAGGTCGCGGTGTACATCCCCGGCGGGAGCTTCGAGATGGGCAGCCCCGAGGGCGCGGGAGACCCCGACGAGCACCCGAGGCACACGGTGTCGCTCCGCGCGTACTGCATCGACCGCGACGAGGTCACCGTGGAGGCCTACCTCCGCTGCGTGGCGGGCGGCGCGTGCACGCAGGCCGCGGGGCAGCAACCCTCGCCCACGCTGCCCGTGACCAACATCGACTGGAACCAGGCCGACGCCTTCTGCCGCTGGGTGGGAGGGCGCCTCCCCAGCGAGGCTGAGTGGGAGTTCGCCGCCCGCGGCACCGACGGGCGCCTCTACCCCTGGGGCAACGACCCTCCGACGGGCTGCAACCGCGTAGATTGGACCACCAACGGCGAGTCCTGCGGGGGCGTGGGGCCGTCTCCCGTGGGCCAGCGCGCGACGGGCAACTCCCCCTTCGGCGTGCGCGACATGGCCGGCAACGTCTGGGAGTGGACCGCGGACTGGTACGCGCGGAGCTACCCCGCGACCGCGCAAGAAGACCCCCTCGGCCCGCGCGAGGGCTCCGCGCGCGTGACCCGCGGCGGCGGGTGGAACAACGACCAGCCCGACCGGCTGCGCGCGGCCTTTCGCGAGGGGCAGCACCCGGCCTTTCACGACTTCGAGCTCGGCGCGCGCTGCGCCTACGAGCCCTCGGGCGACCCGGGTTGAGCGCTCACTCCCCCGGGGGGGCGACCACGCCCCGGTCGAAGTCGTATCGCACCGCGTAGGGCCGGGCCTGCACGAAGACCAGCCGCCGCTCGGCGCCCGCGAGGAGGAACTCGACGTCCATCGGCGTCTCGCGCTCCCAGCTCTCGATGCCGTTGTAGTGCTGGTGGATGCGCCGGAGGGCCCGCGCGAGCTGGAGCACCTCGGGGTCGGTGAGCACGGTCTGCCCCTCGGCGACGCGGGAGCTGCGGGAGATGCGCTCGAACTCCCCCTCCTCGCCGTAGGTGTAATAGAGCACCTGCTCGGGCACCTCGTCGCCGCGCGCCGAGGTCACCGATGCCCCCTCGGCGCCCGCCACCTGGGCGTTGATGAAGAGCCCGGGCCTCGCCTCGTTGAAGGGGTTGGCGGTGATCGCTACGCCGTCGACCACGTCGTCGTCGACGGACTCCTGCACCAGCACCGCCATCGCCACGCGCGACTGGTCGACCCTGAAGTACGCCCGCTCCTCGTAGGCCTGGAGGTTCCACGTGCTGGCCCACACCGCGCGGACCGCGTCGGCGAGCTGCGCGTCGGTCGCGCGCCGGGAGATCACCACCGAGCGGTAGAGCCCCGCGCCGTTGAAGCCCGGGAGGTCCTCGGCGTTGGTGCTCGACCGCAGGCGCACCCGCTCACCCCGGAGGCGCCCGTCGACCTCGGCCCGCACCGCCGCGAGGAGCTCCCGGGTGAGCGGAGCGGCCTCGATGCGCCCGCGAAGCTCCGCGAGCACCCGCTGGCGCACCTGCGGGTCGGCGCGGAAGTCCTCCCTCGCCATCGCGTCGCGCAGCGCCGCGTCGATGTGGTGCCGCCAGAGGTGGTCACGGTACGCGCGGAACGGGATCGCGAAGGCGCGCGGCACGGTGATCCCTTCGCCGATCGAGGCGAGCTCCCCGAGCTGCGCGGCCTTGGCGCCGACGACCCCGACGTCTCGGTAGCGCACGCGGGAGATCTCGACGAGGGCGTCGCTGTGCTCTCGCAGCGGGGGCGTCATCACCTCGCGCGGCCGCGAGGCCTCCCACGCGCGCTCGGCCTCGGCCTGGCTCGCGGGCGTGACGGAGTACTCCTGCGGGGTCACGCGGAGGCGCACCAGACGTCCTTCGAGCGCGCGCAGGGCGGGGTCTCGAAAGGCGCCTCGAAGGGCCATGTCGGGGGTGCGTCGGTTCGTGGCGAGCACCGCGACGTGGCCGAGGGGCGCCTGGAGCTGACCCGTGATGATCCCCGCGCACACGGGCAGGTCGAGGGGCACCTCGTCGAGCACCACGATGTCGGTGCGCCGCACCTGCGCGGGGGAGACCTCTCCAACGACGAAGCGGAGGTAGCCGTAGGCCTCGCCGGGGTTCACGGGCTGGTAGCGCACCGCGCCGAAGAGCTGCTGGGTGGTGACCACGGGCACGCTCGCCTCGCGGAAGGCGTCGAGGGCGCGCTCGTGCGCGGGCGGCACCGGGTGGTAGCGCAGCGCCTCGGCGAAGAAGACCCGGCGGCGCACGGCCTCGAAGACCCGCGCGGTGCGAGGCACGTCGAGGGTGTCGCCCGCGACGAGCTCGAAGGCCCAGACGTCCTGGTCGCGGTAGCGCGTCAGGGTGCCGAGCACGAAGCGCCGCTCGGGCCTGCGGTACTGGAGGATGTTGAAGGTCGCGTGGTCTTCGACGGGCCGCTCGGCGGTCGAGAGGAAGCGCCGCGCGAAGAAATAGTGGATCGGCCAGCGGCGGCTCTGGAGGAAGTACACCGCCATGTCGTCTTCGAGGTCGACGACGACCTTGACCACCTCGGTGCGCGCCATCACCTGCCGACCGGGCGTCGCCGCGAGCGCGCGCCAGGTCGCCTCGTCGGGCACCCTCGCGCTGAAGTCGGCCTCGGCCGCGGGGCTCCGGGCGCTCACCGACACCGGGCGCGGCGGCGCGCACGAGGCGCCGAGCGAGAGGGCGAGGCAGAGCAGCGTCGACGAGGGCTTCACGACCGCAGAGAGCATAACCCCCCGACGAGCTCAGACCGGGCGGAGCTCGCCGGAGCCGAAGAGCTCGAGGTAGAGCGCCCAGGTGCGGCCGCAGCGGTCCCTCGCGGCGCAACCTCGGCACGGGGGCGGTAGGGGTCGCTGCGTCGCGCGCACCTCGTCGGCGCTCTCGTGCAGGACGCGCAGGTCGTCGACGCGGTGGCGGGTGAAGTCCTCCCGCGCGTCGGTGCTCGAGCGGAGCTCCTCGGGGAGGAGGCACGCGGGCACCGCCTCGGTGGTGACGGTCACGCCGTTCTTCAACGCCGCGAGCGCCGCGGGGCGGAGGGCCTGCGCGGCGAGCGCGAGCCGCGGCACCTGCGAGAGCTCGACGCGGTCGGTGAGCTCCACGGGCCGAGGGAAGTTGAACTGCACCCGGCGCGCGCCGAGCTTATGCGCGAGGGCCACCACGGCGCCGAGCGAGCGGAGGTTGCCTCGCAGCAGCGGGATCGTGACGAGCAGCTGCTTGCCCGAGCGCGCGAGGGCCTGCGTCGCCGCGAGCGTGGGCTTGAACGAGCCCGCGACGCCGCTCAGCGAGTCGTGGGTGGCCTCGTCGGCGGCGAGGAGCTGCACCTCGAAGGCGTCGACGCGAGAGATGACCTCCTGGCGCCAGGGCACGGTCGCGAGCGCGTGCCCGTTCGTCTGGAGCTGGATGAAGCGGTAGCCCATCCGTCGCGCCTGATCGAGGATCGCGCGGAGGTCCTGCCGGAGCGCCGCCTCGCCGCGGAGGATCACCAGCTCGTCGCAGCCCGCGAGGCGCCCCTCGTGGAGCGCGATCACCGCTCGCGAGGCGCTCTTGTCGGCGATCCCCCGCAGGTCACGGGCGGTGCAGTGGCCGCAGTCGAGGTCGCAGTTCGCGGTCAGGCGCAGCGAGAGTCGCCTCCCGCCCGGCGACGCGGGGGGGGCTGAGACCGCGCGCTGCGCGCCCTGCTTGCGCGCGATGAAGTCTCCGATCACCAGCGCGTCGGCGCCCAGCCCCAGGAACGACTCGACGGCGTCTGCCGGCGTGCAGACGATGGGCTCGCCCCGGCGGTTGAAGGAGGTGTCGAGCACCATCGGCACGCCCGCGCGCGCGTGGAAGGCCGAGATCATCGCGTGGTAGCGCGGGAGCGCGTCGGCGTGCACGACCTGCGGGCGGGTGGTCCCGTCGACGTGCACCACCGCGGGCACCTCGGAGCGGCGCTCGGCCTTCACCGGGGTGGTGAAGAGCATGAAGCGCGAGTCGAGCGGTCGCTCGAGCCACTCCGCCTCGTGGCCCGCGAGCATCGACGGGCCGAAGGGGCGCCAGGGCTCGCGCTCCTTCATGGCGTTCACGCGCGACTGCGTCGCGGGGTCGCGAGGGTCCGCGAGGATCGAGCGGGAGCCCAGCGCGCGAGGGCCGAACTCCATCGCGCCCTGGAACCAGCACACCACCTCGCCCGCCGCGAGGAGCTCCGCCGCTCGATCGGCGACGTCGTCGACCCGCTCGTAGGAGAGGCGACGCAGGGCCGACTCGATCGCCGCGTCGTCGAAGCTCGGCCCTAGCGCCGCGGAGGAGAGAGCCCGTGACGGGGGCGGTGAGGGCGCGACCCGGCGCCACCCTTCGAGGGCCGCGCCGAGGGCGGTGCCCGCGTCGTTGGCCCCGGGCTGCACGAAGATGGTCGCGGGAGAGAAGGTCACCCGCAGCGACTCGTTCATCGCGCAGTTGAGCGCCACCCCGCCACCGAGGCACAGCGCGTCGAGGGGGCCGTCTCCCGCGTTGCGTCGGAGGAGCGCCGCGGCCACGCGCTCGAGCGCGCGCTGGAGGCTCGCCGCGAGGTCCTTGTGCGCCTGCGTGAGCGGCGCGCCGGGGGCGCGCGCGTACTCCGCGAAGGTCACGTTGACGCCGTCTTCGTGCGCGACGATGCCTCCGTCGTCGGTCACGCCGAGGTGCGCCGAGAGGTCGACGGCGGGCGCCCCGAAGGCCGCGAGGGCCATCACGCTCCCCTGCCCGTGAGAGCCGAAACCCAGGAGCCGAGTGACGCCCTCGTACACGCCCCCGATGGAGCGGTCGTTGAGCGCGAGCACCGTGTCGACGGCGCGGAGCTCGCCCCCCTCGGCGCGGAACACCGCGGCGCATTCGCGGTCGCCGCGACCGTCGATCGTCATCACCCACGCGTCGTCGACGCCCGAGGCGCGGAGCGCGCTCGCCGCGTGGCAGAGGTGATGCGGCAGGTACAACACCCGCCCCGCGCGCACGCTCGGGATCGTCGCCCTCGCGTCGAGGAAGTCGATGCGGTCGACGTAGCGGCCGTGCAGCCCGTTCACGGCGATGAGGTCGACGTCGTCGAGGGTGATCCCCTCGCCCTCCAGGAGCGCTCGGATGGGCCGACGACACAGGGCCTCTTCGAGGCAGATCGTCGGGTCGACCGCCGCGGTGACGCCCTCACGGCCAGGGGGGTGCCAGCCCGCGTGGCGCGCCCGCGCGAGGCGCTCGTTCTCCACCGCCCCGACGATCTCTCCGTCGCGCAGCAGCACCGCGGCGTGCTCCTGCATGGTCATCACCGCGAGGCCGAGCACGTAGCGCGGCGGAGAGCCCTCGTCGCGCGGCGAGAGGTAGCTCGGAGGGAAGGGCGCCGGGAGGCTCGGACCGGGTCCGCCCGCGAGGCGAGAGAGCCACCCGGGCCGCCACGACAGGGCGCGCTCGCGGGTGCCCGTGTCGTCGGCGTAGCTGGGGCGCAGCGCGTCGACGGGGCAGGCCTCGACGCAGTCGTAGCAGCGCGTGCAGACCGAGACGTCGGGGGTGGCGGGCTGGCCCTTCGCGCCGAGGTAGCCCGTGGGGCAGACGCGCGCGCAGAGCCCGCAGTCGGCGCAGCGGTCGGGGTCGACGACGATGGGGAGCGACGCGCGCGGCGCGGCGATGGTGGGACGGCGAGGGGCCCTCCACGCGAGGCCGTCGAGGAAGAGCTCGCGCCCCCAGGGGGGCGGCGGGTCTTCGCGGAGGAGCTCGGCCAGCCTGTGGACCGCCGCGACGTCGGTGGCGGCTGCGACGATCGCGGCCTGCCGCACGCCCGCCTCGCCGCCGGGCCGCACCCAGAGCGCGAGGTGCAGGTCAACCTCGTGCTCTCCCTGAGGCCCCACCACGGCGTGACCCGCGCGTGAGGGGACGAAGGCCGACACCCGCGCCCGCGCGCCCCGGGCCCCGACGCGCAGCGCCCGACCCAGCGCGCCGCAGAGCCCAGCGTGCATCGGGTCGAGCCCTTCGGGGAGCACCA
>JAEYZO010000894.1 GCA_023428035.1 Pseudomonadota bacterium
CTGCTGCTCGGCGGCGGCGCGGCGGGCCTGAGCGGCGGCCTCTTCAGCGGCGCGGCTCGCGGCGGCGGCCTGATCCTGCGCGAGGCGGATGCGCTCCTCGGCGGCGAGGCGGTTGCGCGTCGCCTCCTGCGCCTGAGCGGCGGCCCGCGCTTCTTGCTCGGGCTTGATCTTCAGGAAGTACCCGCCCGCGCCCACGGCGCCCACGAGGGCGAGCACGCCCACGGCGACCACCGCGGGGTTCGGCCCGGTCTTCTTCTGCGCCTCGATGGCCGCGAGCTTCTGCTCGTGCTCGAGCCGCGCGCGCATCTCGCGCTCGTGCTTCTCCGCCGACTCGAGCGCCTGACGGCGCATCTCGGCCTCCATCTGCTCACGGCGGACGCGCTCCTCCTCCTCGCGGCGGCGAGCCTCTTCGGCGGCCCGGGCCTCTTCGGCCGCGCGGATCTTCGCCTGGCGCTCCTCCTCCTCGCGGCGGCGGGCCTCTTCGACCCGACGGCGCTCGTCCTCCTCCTTCATGCGGAGGGCGTCTTCCTCCTGACGGATCCGCTCCTCTTCGATCTCCATCAGGCTGCGGAGTGAGAACAGGACCGAGTCCTCCTTCTGCTGCGACATGGGCTCTTTCCTCCTGCGAAACGGTGGAGCCGCGGCGCCCGGTGGAGCGACGCAGCCGGTGTCACGTCGGGATCAGACGGATCGGTCATGGTTATGTTCCAACTGAAATCGTACCGCAAGACCGGAACCTTCATTTTCTTCACCGCGGCCCTTTCGGCGGCGAAGTCCCCTCCCTGGGTGTTCCGCCCTCACTGGAACGATTGCCGCGCGGGAAGCCTTGGCGATACGACCGACGGCCGAGAGGGAGCTGGCAGATGGACCCGAACGACCCGAGGCCCTGGAGCACCAAGTCACCCGACCGACGGTGGGACTACGTCGTCATCGGCTCGGGCATGGGGGGCATGACCACCGCGGCGATCCTGGCGAAGCTGGGCAAGCGGGTGCTCGTGCTGGAGCGCCATTACGTGCCCGGCGGCTTCACGCACTCGTTCAAGCGCAAGCGCTGGCACTGGGACGTGGGCGTCCACGCCATCGGCGAGGTGACCGAGCGCGCGATGCTCGGGCGCGTCCTCCGCGACCTCGCGGGGGACCGCCTTCAGTGGGCCTCTCTGGGCTCGGTGTACGAGCAGTTCCACTACCCGGGCGGCTTCACCATCGAGTTCCCCGACACGCCGCGGCAGTACCGCGAGAACCTCTATGAAGCCTTCCCCGAGCAGCGCGAGGCCATCGACCGGTACTTCTCGCTGGTGCGCCAGGCGGTGGGCTCGATGCGCGGCTACTACGCCTCGCGCGCCCTGCCCGAGCGCCTCGCGTCGATGGTCGCGCCCTTCGCGACGAAGGGGGCCGACCGCTTCACGGGCCGCACGCTGAAGTCGGTGCTCGACGAGGTCACCGACGACCCGAGGCTCAAGACCGTGCTCGCGGGGCAGTGGGGCTACTACGGCTCGCCGCCGAGCGAGGGGTCCTTCGCGATCCACGCGTCGGTGGTGCACCACTTTCTCCACGGGGCCTACTACCCGGTGGGGGGCGCGGGGAACATCGCGCGCGCGCTGCTCCAGACCGTGGCCGACGCGGGCGGGTGGACGCGCATCCGCGCCGACGTCGACCACATCGTCGTGGAGAACGGCGCGGCGGTGGGCGTGCGCTTGAAGGGCGGCGAGGAGATCCGCGCGGCGCGGGTGGTGAGCGCCGCGAGCGTGTTGCACACCGCCGACCGACTGATGCGCCCGGAGGATCGACCCGGGGAGTGGTCGCGCTCGGTGGGCGCGATGGCGCCCTCGCCCGCGCACCTGTGCCTCTACATGGGCTTCGAGGGCGACGCGCGCGCCGCGGGCGGAGGCGCCGCCAACCAGTGGTTCTGGGAGACCTGGGACTCCGAGCTCACCTCCTGGGACTTCGCCGACAAGTCCAAGCCCGCGCCGGTGCTGTACACCTCGTACCCCTCGCTGAAGGACCCGTCGCACGACCCCGGGCCCTCGTCTCTGCACACGGGAGAGATCGTCACCTTCGCGCCCTACTCGGCCTTCGAGAGGTGGTCGGGCACCGCCTGGATGAAGCGCGGCGACGAGTACGACGCCCTCAAGGCCGAGCTCTCGGAGCGCCTGCTGGAGCAGTACTTCCGCTATCGACCCGCGATGAAGCCCCTGCTCCGCCACGCGGAGCTCTCGACGCCGATCACCACCGAGCACTTCGTGAACCCCGCCGCGGGGGCGATCTACGGCGTGGTGTCGACCCCCGCGCGCTACCGCAACCCGTGGCTGCGTCCGCGCACCCCGGTCGAGGGCTTGTTCCTCTCGGGCTGCGACGTGGGCGCGGCGGGGGTGATGGGCGCGTTCGTGGGCGGCGTGTTGTGCGCGGCCTCGGCCGAGCCCCTGAAGGCCCTCCCCTACCTGCGAGACCGCGTACAGGCTCGCTGAGCCGTCACGGCTTCAAGAGCGCCGCGAGGTCCGTGGCGAGGTCGAGCGCGACGAGCATCACCTCGCGCTCGCCGTCGCGCGCGCCGTCGGGCCCGAGCGCGCGCACCGTCACCGTCGCTCCCTCTCGCCGGAGGGCCACCCGCAGCGCCTGCGTCGGCGCGACCGTCACCGCGGTGGTGACCTCCGCCAGGGGCGACGGCGTCGAGGGGGGCGACGGCGTCGATGGCGGCGCGTGCGTCGCGAGGAGGGCCTCCATCTCCATGATGGTGGTCGACTCGTCGCGCGAGAAGGGCGTGGGCGGCGGTGCGGTGAGCGGAGAGGGCCGCACCCGCGTCGCGGAGTCGTCGTCGAGGGAGGGCGCCGCGGGTCGCTTCGGCGGAGGCGCCGTGGCGGGCCGCGGGGGCTTCGTGTTGCGCCGTCCCGCGGGCTTGCGCGGAGGGACCGCCGTCGCCTCGGGACGTCTCGGCGGAGCCGAGATGCGCGGCGCGTGGTTCACCACCCGGCTCGTCGCGGGGAGCGGAGGCACCACAGAGGTCGTCGCGGTGGTCTTCGCCGCCTCGGGC
>JAEYZO010000916.1 GCA_023428035.1 Pseudomonadota bacterium
CTCCAACGCGGAGACCTCCGCGCCGGCCCCGTCGAGGCCCCCTACCTCCACACCTACCCTCGCGCGGTCGACCTCGGCTACCTCGCGTGGCGCGCCTGGCTCACCGACCCCCGCTGGGTCGACGCCGCGCAGCTCCCCTGGGGCTTCGCGCTCTGGGCCGCGCTCGCGACGCTCGCGCGCCGCGCTGGCGCTTCACCGCTCCGCGCGATCTCCTTCACTGCGCTCTCGCTCGCGATGCCCGTGGTCGCGCTCCAGTTGCCCTCGGCGTACATCGACGTCGCCGTCGCCGCGCTCACCGCGCTCTCGGTCTGCGCCGTCACGGGTCCGCTCTCCCGCGCGTCGCTCCTCCTCGCGGCGCTCTCCCTCGGTCTGCTCCTCGGCGCCAAGCCCTCGACCCCGCCCCTGGTCGCGGCGCTCTCCCTCGCGCTCCTCGTCCGCGCGCGACGGGCGTCGCTCACCGCCCCCGCGCTCCTCGCCCTCGCGCTGGCCTTCGCGATCGGAGGTGAGCGCTACCTCTCCACCGCGCTCTCGCACGGCAACCCCCTCTGGCCGGTGCGACTGAAGCTCGGGCCGGTGACGCTCCCCGGGCAGACCGACGCGCGGTACTTCTTCAACCTGGGCTTCCCTCCGTGGTTCCGCGCGCTCTCGTGGCCCGCGAAGGTCGCCGTGAGCTGGTTCTCGCTGCGCGTGCGCTTCGTCTTCGACATGCGCGTCGGGGGCTTCGGCCCGCTCTTCGTCCTCGTGCTCGCGCCGCTCACGGCGTTGTTCCTCGCGAGGCGAGACACCCGCCCCGCGATGCTCCGCGCCTGGCCCGCGATCTTCGTCGCCGCCGCCCCCGCGGCCTTCTGGACCCGCTACGTCATCGCCGTGCCGTGCCTGCTCCTCGCGTCGGTGATCGCCGCGGGCGAGCGCCTCTCCCCCCGCTGGAGTCGCGCGATCGATGTCGCGATGGTGCTCTGCGCCGCGGTGGGCCTGTGGCACTGCGCGCCGGGCTACACCGACGGCGGGCCTCCGCTCCTGTCGCTCGTGACGGCCACCGACGACGCGCGACGACGCGCCGTCTCCGTCGACGGCCACCCCGACGACTGGGCGCGGGTGATGCGCGAGGTGGGCGAGGGCGACGCCACCGCGCACGACCTCTCCTTCGGCCTGCCGGGGCAGCTCCGCGACGACCGGCTGGGCGCGCGGGTCCTCCGCGTGCCCGCGACGGTCGACTCACCGGACAAGCTCGTCGCGTGGGCTCGCCGCGAGCGGGTGCGGGTGCTCGCGCTGGGCGGGGCCAACCGCGAGGCGGCGCGGGCGCGGCCGTCGGTCTTCACCGAGCGATTCAGGTGCCCCGTCGACGACTGCGCGGTCTTCACGACGCGGCGCTGATCAGTAGCCGGTGCCGATCACCATCGGGTGCTCGCTCGTGAGCCCGCAGCGCTCGTTGTACTCACGGTTGGTCCCGCCGAAGACCGCGCCGAGGCTGAGCGCGGTCAGCGGGCGATCGAGGATCGCGGCGCCGTCGGTGTGGCGCGAGAGCACGCGACGCGCGAGCGCGGCGGTCTCCGGGTCGAGCACCGACGTCACGGGGGAGTCCTGCCCGCCGTGCAGCGTCTCCCAGAGACGTCCGAGGCCGCGGCGGAGGATCGAGGCCATCTGCCGACCGTCGACGCCGGGGCCGTACTTGAAGTCGGACTTGTTGTAGTCGCCAGGGAGCGCCGCCGCGGGCTCGCTCATGCCGTGCACCTCGTCGTCGCCCTCGACGCGGTCGAGGAGGGTGAGCAGCAGCCGCGAGCCCTCGTTCAACCCGTGGGCGCGGGCGAGTCCCACCCAGCGCGAGGCGCCGTCGTGGTGCGTCGCGCGGCCTCCGCCGATGGAGGCGCAGGCGCGGGCGAAGTCGCTCGCCGACATCGAGCGGCAGGCCTCGTAGGCGAGCTCGGGCTCCGCGCGCCACGACTCGTAGCGGTCGTCCTTCGAGGGCTTCTTCAGGAACTTCGTCGACGACCACACCGGCTGCGGGTGGTGATCGAACTCCACCAGCCCGAAGGAACTCCCGAAGTAGCGGTCGTTGGTGGGCGACTCGAAGCGCCGCAACACCGTGCCGCGCGCGGCGCCGTTGAAGGACTTGGAGTGAACGCGCTCTGGCCCGGTGGGCTTCTTCGTCGCCATGGTGGGCGCGGAGTCTACCTCGCGACGTCCATCGTCAGCTCGGGTAGCGCGTGCCCGCGGCGGCGCCGCGCGGCGCGACGGCGTCGATGCGCGCGAGCTCGTCGGCGGTGAGCGACACCCCCTCCGCCGCGACGTTCTCCTCCAGGTACTTCCTGCGCTTGGTGCCGGGGATCGCCACGACGTCGTCGCCCTGCGCCGACACCCACGCGAGGGCGAGCTGCGACGCCGTGCAGCCCTTCTCCGCCGCGACCTCCTCGATGCGCTTCACGAGGTCGAGGTTCTTCGCGAAGTTCTCGCCCTGAAAGCGCGGGCTGCTGCGCCGGTAGTCGTCCTCGGCGAGGTCCTCGAAGCGCTTGATCTGCCCGGTGAGAAAGCCGCGCCCGAGCGGGCTGTAGGCGACGAAGCCGATGCCGAGGCGGCGGCAGGCGTCGAGGAGCCCGTCCTCCGGGTCGCGGCTCCACAGCGAGTACTCCGTCTGGAGCGCCGTGATCGGGTGGACCTTCACCGCGCGCTCCAGGATGTCTGGCCCCGCCTCGCTCAGCCCGAGGAAGCGCACCTTGCCCTCGCTCACCAGCTTCGCCATCTCGCCCACGGTGTCTTCGATGGGCGTCTCGGGGTCGACCCGGTGCAGGTAGTACAGGTCGATCACGTCGGTGCCGAGGCGCTTCAGGCTCCCCTCGACCGAGAGCCGAACGTTCGCCGGCGTGCCGTCGAGCACGCGCCCCGCGGGGCCCCCGCGGTCGAAGCGAACGCCGAACTTCGTGGCGAGCTCGACCTTGTCGCGCCGCCCCTTCAAGAAGCGCCCGAGGAGCTCCTCGTTGGTGTAGGGCCCGTACATCTCCGCCGTGTCGAGGAAGGTCACGCCGAGCTCCAGCGCGCGCTCCAGCGTGGCCAACGACTCGTCGTCGTCGCGGCCCGAGTAGAAGGCGCTCATGCCCATGCAGCCGAGGCCCTGCGCCGAGACGGTGAGACCTTGGGTTCCGAGGGTGCGTCGTCGCATCGATGACTCCTGTGCGTGAGGGAGGCCGCCACTCATACCGACCTCGGGCCGCGAGCGCGAGCCCTCACTCGGGGAGCCGCGGCGCGCCCACGATCAGGAAGCCGTCGAGGGTGAGCGACACCCCCACGCGAAAGTAGGGGTAGAGCGCGCCGTCGAGGAGCTCGACGCCGCCGTCGGCGGAGACCGACACCCACCAGGGCGTGAGCACCCGCGCGAAGGCCCCCGCGGCGAAGCCACCCGACGGCCGAAGGTCGGTGAGCCGGCTGTGGCTGTGTCTGTCGGGGTAGACGTCCCGGACGAGGCGACCCGAGGCGCCCGCGAAGCCCTCGGCGATGAAGCCCGTCGAGAAGCTCTCGGCGGTCCACCGGCCCTCGTAGCGGGAGTAGTCCCAGTGGTTGCCGTGGCGATAGCGACGGAGGTTGGGGTTGTTCGGGTCCCACCGACCCGAGTAGGGCACGTAGGAGTTGTGCCGCCGGTAGGCGCGATAGACGTGCGCCCGCACCTGCACCGCGGCCTCCAGCCGGCCCGCCGTGTCGAAGTCCGAGAGCATCCTCGGCGCGACCGCCACCGTCAGCGACTGCGCTCGCTCGCCCCCCGGACCGGCCTCGTAGTAGCCCATGTGCGCCTCGCCCCACGACCGACCCGCGCGGTGTGCGTACCCGAAGCGCACCGCCTCGACGCGGTTGTGGTGCAGACAGCCGCACATCACCACCGCTCCAGCCAGCAACGCGTAGCTTCGCATCACGCCGAGGCTACGCCTCAGCCCGCGCGAGTGTTCCCGCGGCGAGCGCCCGACGGCGGCTCCGGGTCACGACGGGGGTAGCGAACGCAGAGCGCGGCGACCTCGTTGGCGAAGGCGGGCTCGTCGAGGTGCTCGGCGCGCCCCACCACCGCGGTGTGCGTCACGACCTCGACCGCCCGCGCCGCGCTCTCGAGACCGGCACCCGCCATCAACGCGAGCTCCGCGCGGAACACCTCGAACATCTCCTCGGCGTGCGCGTCGATGAGCGCAGCCACGATCGCGTCCTTGTTGGGGAAGCACCGGTCACAGCGACCCGACGCTCACCCCGAGGCCCAGCGGCAGGTGAGCGAGGGGCCGCGCCGGCCGCGGTAGCCCTACGACCCGCGCGGGAGGGC
>JAEYZO010000935.1 GCA_023428035.1 Pseudomonadota bacterium
GCCCTCCCCCGCGAACACCCACCGCAGCTCCCGCGGAACCCGCGAGTCCACGTCCTCCGCCAACCTCGGCTCCACCGACGAGAGCGTCTGCCACAGCATCACGCTCCTCCCCCGATACGCCTCGTCCTTCGCGATGGCCCGCAGCCCCACCAGCGCCTTGCCGCTGTAGGTCACCTCTCCGTCCACCCCCGTGAGCGCGCGGTTCCACGCGATGGCCTCCACCGCCTCGGGCGTCGCGTAGCCGTAGCCCTCGCCGATCGCTCCGTGAAAGAGCCTCCACCGCGGTCGAAGCGACAACCACCGCGCCTCCCCCGTGCGCTCCGCGAGCCACCGCGCCGTCTCGCGCACCACCCTCCCCACGATGGGTCGGTTGCACACCGCGCGGTGCGTGATGCGGACCCCGATCACCTCCGTGGGCCAGCCCAGCCACGCCGCGCCCAAGGCCAAGGCCGCGAGCGTCCCTGACGAACCCGTGGGCAGCACGATCGCGTCGGGGCGCGGGCACTCCCCCGCCTCCACCTGCGCGGCGAGCTCCAGCACCGCGTCGATGTAGCCGAGGTTCGCCCGCGGGTGAGACGCCCCCGGAGCGATGAAGAAATCACCCCGCTCTCGGTGGTAGCGGCGCCACGCCCTCCACGCGGTGCGCGCGTAGCCGCCGCCGTAGACCAGCTCCGCGCCCTCGCTCAGGTCCGTGCGGATCGCCTTGCGCGCGAAGTCCGTCACGGGCTGGTCGAAGAGCACCGCTGTCACGGGGAGCCCCAGCGCGCGGCCGAAGACCGACGTCGCCATCACCTGCGTCGAGGCCAGGCCCCCCACGGTGAGCACCCGCTTCGCGCCGCGGTCGAGGGCGTCGGCCATCACGAACTCGTAGCGGCGCACCTTGTTGCCGCCGTAGAGCTTCGAGGCGAGGTCGTCGCGCTTCACCCAGAGGTCGTCGCGGCCCATCACCCCCGCGAGGGCCTTGGCCCGATGCACGGGGGTCGGAGCCTCGACCAGCGGAACCCACGGTAGAGACGCGAGCTTCGCGAAGCGCTCGAAGACCAGGGGGCGAGATCGTTCCGTCACCGCCGTCGCGACGCTCACCGGGTCACGGTACAACAGCGCCCACGCCCCATGGCCCTCGACGACGACGACGCTACGACCACGACGCTCCCGACCCCGACCGTCCCCCTGCGGCTCACCCGCGGGAAGGTCTCTGTCGCGAGGCTGATGAACGACTGGTACATCGCCTGCGCGAGCGACGAGCTGAAGGGTTCTCCCCTCCCGCGCACGGTCCTGGGGGTGCCGATGGCGCTCTTCCGCGACGAGCACGGCCGCGCCGTCGCCGCGCTCGACCGCTGCCCCCACCGGAACGTGCCGCTCTCCCCGGGGAAGGTCATCAACGGGCAGCTCCAGTGCCCCTACCACGGGTGGCGCTTCGACGGAGAGGGCCGCTGCCGCGCGATCCCCACCCGCGCGACGGACGACACCGACGTCGCAGGTCGCCGCGTGCCGGTCTTCCCCGCGCGCGAGCAGGACGGCTTCGTCTGGGTGGTCCCTACCCCCGGCGCGACGCCGTCGCGGGAGCCCTACCGCTTCGCGCTGTTGAACGCCCCCGGCTACGACCACGTGCGCCAGCTCGTGACCGCCCCGGGGACGCTCCACGCCACCGTCGAGAACGCCCTCGACGTGCCGCACACGGCCTTCCTGCACCGGGGCTTGTTCCGCGGAGACAGCCGGGGCCTCTCGCTGGAGGTGATCGTGCGCCGCGGTAGCGACCGCGTTGAGGCCGAGTACAAGGGCGAGTCACGCCCCCCCGGGCTGGTGGGTCGGTTGTTGTCTCCGAGCGGCGGCGAGGTGGAGCACTTCGACCGCTTCGTGCTGCCGAGCGTGGCCGAGGTGGAGTACCGCCTCGGGACTGAGAACCACCTCCTGGTGGCGAGCGCGATGACCCCGGTGAGCGACTTCGAGACGCGGATCTACGCGGTGGTGAGCTTCAAGCTCCGCGCGCCGCACGCGGCGGTGAAGGCCGCGCTCAAGCCCGTCGCCCTCGCCATCTTCAAGCAGGACGCCGCCGTGCTCGGCCAGCAGACCGCGCAGATCAAGGCCTTCGGGGGCGAGCAGTTCGCCTCGACGGAGATCGACGTGCTGGGACGTCACATCTGGCGCCTGCTCCGCGCGGCGGAGTCGGGTGACACGGTGTCGCCCGCCGAGGAGCGCGTCACCCTGGTGGTGTGAGCGGGGCCTCCACCCCCGCTCAGTTCAACTGCTCGCAGGGGAGCTTCACCCGCACGACCCATCCCACGTCGGCGCGGCGCACCTCGGCGCTGCCCCCGAGCGGGGCCACCCGACCCCGCACCGAGGCCAGCACCCGCCGCGTGCGCAGCGTCTCACCCTCGGGACCGTCGTCGTGCACCTCGAGCACCAGGCCGCCCTCACCTCGGCGCATCGACACCGTGATGCTGCTCGGGCCCGTGTCGCGGATCGCGTGGTCCGCGGCCTCCTGCGCGATCTTCAACACCTGCTGCCGGAGCCGGTGCGCCGGCGCGACCAGCCCGCGCACCTCGGCGTCGACGGTGACCACCACCCCGGCAGCCGCGCCCCTCGCGGTCAGCGTCGCGCGGAGCCGCTCGATCAGCGCCTCCCAGCTCCCGTGCTCGGTGTTCTCGCGGTCCTTGTCGTCGTCCTTCGCGGGGGTCGACGACGCGGCGCGCATCGCGCGCGACAGGCTCACCGCGGCGGTGACCGGGTCGGTGGTCTTCTCGGGCTCCTTCGCCTCGGGCTTCGGGCGGGCCAGCGCGCGGCGCTCGTTCAGCAGGGTCTCTCGCTCCGAGAGCACCCACGCGAGGGCGTGCGTCGCGCGGGCCATGAACACGTGCGCCATCGTCGCGAGGCTCATCGAGAGGGCGTAGGCCGCGAAGGGCGCGCTCACCGCCGCGCGCCAGAGGAGCCCAAGGAGCACCGACGACGCGCCCACGAGCACCATCCTCGGCGGCGGCACCCGCACTCCCAACAGCACCAGCGCGACCCCGTGCAGGAGCGCCGCGACGGAGAAGGGCGCACGCGAAGAGGCCCCGAGCCCCGCGAGGGAGACCAGCAGCAGCGACCACGCGATGTCGTCGGCGAGGCTCCAGTGGGCCTCGCGGCCGCTCCACGCGACGCACACCGACGCGGCGAGCACGGCGGCGCCCGCGAGGAGCACCGAGGCCAGGGTGGGCGGCGCGAGCCACGCGGCCGCCGCCGGGAGCGCCCAGGCCGCGAAGGGCAGCGCGAGGGCCGTCACGGAGAGGGCGAGCAGGGTGAGCCTCCTCTGTCGCGCTTGTCGTACGTCGAGGAGCACCGACACCATCTGCGTGGAGTGGGAGAGTAGCGCCGAACTCTACCGCTGGATACCCGCGCCCCCGGGGGCCTTCGGGGGCTTCGACGGAGGCGCCATCGCCTCGACGGTGTCGGACGAGGAGAGGGGCTCCTCCTCGGGCTCGGCCTCGGTGACGGGAGGGATCCTCGACGGAGGCGCCATCGCCTCGACGGACTGGGGCGTGGGCGGGAGGTCGTCGTCCTCGCGCTCGGGCTCGGGG
>JAEYZO010000942.1 GCA_023428035.1 Pseudomonadota bacterium
GGCTCGCTGCGCGCGTGGGTGCGCTCGCTCGGGAGCCGCGTGAGGCTGCGGGTGTTCCGCGCGAGCCGACCCGCGGAGGGCGGTCGCGGAGGGTGAGCGCGGCGGTGCGGCGGGCCACCCTCGACGACCTCGACCGGCTGGTGGAGATCGAGGCGCATTGCTTCGGCCGCGCCGACGCGCGCGACAGCTTGATGGCGGAGCTCGACCGCTCCTGGGCGACGGTGCTGGTGGCCGAGCGGGAGGGCGTGGTGGCGGGCTTCGTCGACGTGTGGCGCGTGGCCGACGAGGTCGAGGTGCTCTTCGTCGCGACGCACCCCGAGCACCGGCGGGCGGGGCTCGCGTCGAGCTTGATGGACGCGGTGATCGAGTCGGCGCGGGGCTCGGGCGCGGTGGCGCTGCTGCTGGAGGTTCGGCCGTCGAACGACGCCGCCGTGGCGCTCTACCGGGCGAAGGGCTTCGAGGTCGCGGCGACGCGCAGGGGCTACTACGACGACGGCGAGGACGCCTGGGTGATGCGCGCGCGGGTGTGAGCCGCGGATGGAAACTCGGCCTCCGCGGGGTCGGTGGACTACGCTGGAGGGCTCCGATGCCTCGCGCGAGAGAGAACCCCGAACGCGCCGCCATGAAGGCCGAGGAGGCCACGTCGGCCGCGGAGTCTGCGTCGGAGGACACGGGGTCGCCGAGCCTGCCGCCGCCGCCGCCGTCGCCCCCCGTCGAGGGTCCCTGGCGGAGCTACAAGGAGAAGGTCGCGCTGCTCGCCGACCGGGTGACGGAGCTCCAGAAGCCCATCCGGATCCTCAACGCGCTCAAGTGGGAGGCGGGGGCGTGGGAGCAGTTCCGCCGCGGGCGCTTCAAGGAGCCGCCGAAGGTCGAGTACGACCGCGCGGGCATCGGCTTCGACGCCGAGGGGCAGGCGAGGGACTTTCAAGACCTGGCCGACGACGTGCGGCGCATCCTCGGGGCCGACGACGCCATCGCGCGCATCCTCCGCGCGACCTGCCTGGAGTACCGGGACGTCTGCCGGATGCTCCTGCGCCGCGGGACGCCCGAGTTCTACGCCTTCTCGCGGAGGCTCTACGGGAGCCCCAAGGACGTCTTCCCCGACGGGCAGACGACGGTGCGCGACATCGCGCACACGCTCTACGACCTCCTCACCAGCCTCGACGAGCCCACCCTCGGCCCGCAGCCCCCGCGGGACCTCGACTCCGAGGCCGTGGTCGAGATCCTCCGCGCTCGCTTCGACAGCTACTTCTCACCGGGCGCGGTGCAGGTGTCGGTGGACGACGGCATCCTCGCCGACGCCGCCGCGGGCAGCGACTACGTGAAGATCCGCGGCGGGGCGCGCTTCTCCCCCGTCGACGTCGAGGTGCTGGAGGTGCACGAGGGCTGGGTGCACGTCGCGACGAGCCTCAACGGGTCGCTGCAGCACGTCGCGCGCTGGCTCTCGAAGGGCCCGCCGCGCACCACCGCGGTGCAGGAGGGGCTCGCGACCCTGATGGAGGTGCTGACCTTCCGCTCGCACCCGCGCCGCGCGCGGAGGTTGAACGAGCGGGTGATCGCCATCGACAAGGCCGAAGACGGCGCGGACTTCATGCAGGTCTTCGAGTGGCACCGCACCGAGGGCTACGAGGAGGAGGAGTGCTTCAACGCCGCGCGCAGGGTGTTCCGCGGCGGCGTGATGGGCGGCGGCGCCCCCTTCACCAAGGACCTCGTCTACACGAAGGGCCTGGTGATGAACTACCACTTCATCCGCGCGGCGATCCGCGCGTGCAGGCCCGAGCTGGTGCGCTTCCTCTTCGTCGGCAAGGTCGCCCACGAGGACGTCCCGGTGCTCTGGTCTCGCGTGGCCGACGGGGTGGTGAGGCCGCCGCAGTACCTCCCGCAGATCTTCTCGGACCTCAACGGCCTCGCGATCTGGATGGCCTACTCGACCTTCTTCTCTCAGATGGGCCTGCAGGAGATGGACGACTACTACGCGGAGATCTTCCGCGCGTCGTGAGGGCAGAGGGGTCAGTTCACGCCGGGGATGTTGATGTTGATGCGCAGGCCGTTGTTGCGGGGCGGGCACTGCCAGCGGCCCGGGACGAAGCGCCAGAAGAGCCCGCGGCCCTCCCAGCGCGCGGGGCGGTAGCGACAGCCGTCGTACTCGGGCTCTTCGTAGTGGCCGTCTTGCCAGTCGTAGCGCTCGTTCTGCCAGGCCCAGTAGCCGGGGATCCACACGTGGCGGGGCGAGGGGGCGACGGGGCGAGCCTCTTGCCGCGGGGACGGCGGTCGGATGCGGACCTGGATCACCTGGGCCGAGGCCGCGGGGGCGAGGGCCGAGAGGCCGAGGGCGACGGTGAGGGCGGGGAGGACGTGCTTCATGGGAAGGGGCTCCTTCGGGTTGGGGGCGATCCTACGGCCCGTGGCGGGGGGAGATTGTCACCCCTTTTCATCGCGAGATCACCAGGGCGGCCCAGGCCAGGGCCGCGAGGGTGACCCCGGCCGCTCCGCCGAGGAGCCTGTAGCGCGCGGGACCCCCGCGGAGACCCAGCGCGTGGCCCGCGAGCGCGCCCGCGATGAAGCACGCGGGCACCACCACCGACGACAGGCGCGTCGCGATGGCGGTGGGGTCGAAGACGCGGCCCTTGAGCGCGTGCATCTCGACCGCCCACGTGAGGAGGAAGCCCGCGACGAGGCCCACGGCGCCGCCGATGATCCACCCGAATCGGCCGGACCAGGCCTCGCGGTCGACGGGGGGCGGGGACGGGGTGACCTCGGGCCTGGTCTCGGTCTCGGTCTTGATGTCGGTCTCGGTCTCGGTCACGGCGGGGGGCGCAGGGTGCCACGGTTCGCGGCGGGCATCGACGCCGTAGGGCGGGTGGAGTTATAGAGGCGCACCCGACGGCGCGGCCGACCTGGCGCGCGATGGGAGCACAACCCGAGACGGAGATACCGAGACATGAGCGGACGGAAGTTCCCGAGGCCCACGCAGGGCGAGGCGATCACCCGCGGGGCCGACGGCAGGATCAGCGTTCCTGACCAGCCGATCATCCCCTTCATCGAGGGCGACGGCACCGGGCCCGACATCTGGCGCGCGAGCGTGCGCGTGTTCGACGCCGCGGTGGAGAGGGCCTACGGCGGCAAGAAGAAGATCGCCTGGCACGAGGTCTACGCCGGCGAGAAGTCGAAGAAGATGTTCGACTCCTGGCTGCCCGACGAGACCGTCGAGGACTTCAGGGACTACCTCGTGGGCATCAAGGGCCCGCTGACCACCCCGGTGGGCAAGGGCATCCGTTCGCTGAACGTGGCCCTGCGGCAGATGCTCGACCTCTACGTGTGCCTGCGGCCGGTGCGCTGGTTCAAGGGCGTGCCCTCGCCGGTGCGCTCGCCCGAGAAGGTCGACATGGTGATCTTCCGGGAGAACACCGAGGACATCTACGCGGGCATCGAGTACGAGGCCGAGACCGCCGAGGCGAAGAAGGTCATCGCGTTCCTTCAGGACGAGATGAAGGTGAAGAAGATCCGCTTCCCGGGCACCTCGGGGATCGGGATCAAGCCCGTGTCGCGCGACGGCACCGAGCGGCTGGTGAAGGCCGCGATCGAGTACGCCCTGCGCGAGGGACGCAAGAGCGTGAACCTCGTGCACAAGGGCAACATCATGAAGTTCACCGAGGGGGCCTTCCGCGACTGGGGCTACGGCCTCGCGGCGCGGGAGTTCCGCGACCAGGTGGTGACCCAGCGCGAGAGCTGGATCCTCGGGAACAAGGAGAAGAACAAGGACCTCTCGGCGGCGGAGAACGCCAGGATGGTCGAGCCGGGCTTCGACATGGCCCCCGAGGACTTTCAGAGGGAGCTCGTGGCCGAGGTCGAGGCCGCGCTCAAGCTCTGGGACACCCACGGCGGCGGCAAGTGGAAGTCCAAGCTGATGATCAAGGACTCCATCGCTGACATCACGCTCCAGCAGGTGCTGACGCGCCCCGACGAGTTCGACGTGATCGCCACGCTGAACCTCAACGGCGACTACCTCTCCGACGCCCTCGCGGCGCAGGTGGGCGGCATCGGCATCGCCCCCGGCGGGAACATCAACTACGCCTCGGGCCACGCCATCTTCGAGGCGACGCACGGCACGGCGCCCAAGTACGCCAACCTCGACAAGGTGAACCCTGGGTCGGTGATCCTCTCGGGCGAGATGATGCTCCGCCACCTCGGCTGGCGCGAGGCCGCCGAGCTGGTCATCAAGGGTATGGACGGCGCCATCGGCGCCAAGACCGTCACCTACGACTTCGCGCGTCTCACCGACGGCGCGAAGGAGGTGAAGTGCTCGGAGTTCGCGACCGAGGTCATCAAGCACATGGCTTGATCGCGGGCTCGCGGCGGCGACCCTCTCCCCCCCGCGGGGGGAGGGTCGCGGCGCGCTCAGGGGGTCGCGGCGGGGCTGTCGTCGTCGCCGCCGTTCACGTCGCGGGGCTCGCGCGGCTCGTGGTCTGCGATGCGCTGGAGGATGCGCTCGGCCTCGGGCTCGTCGATGAGCGCGAAGAGCTCGTCGTCGGGCTCCCAGGCGTAGACGTCGGCGCGGCTGATGTCGAACCACCACCCGTGCAGCACGACGTGGCCCGAGGCGAGGCCCTCGGCGACGCAGGGGTACTCGCGCAGGCGCTCGAGCTGCGCGAGCACGTTGAGCTGCGAGAGCTGGTTGTGCAGGGTGAGGGTGGGGTCGACGGTGTGCCCGGCGCGGAGGCGCTCGACGGTGGGCTTGATCAGCGAGAGCCAGCGGCCGAGGTCTGTCTCGGTGTCGACGGCGCCGTCCTTGAGGGAGGCGAGCATGGCGCCGCACTCGGAGTGGCCGCACACCACGATGTCGCGCACGCCGAGGTACTTCGTGGAGTACTCGAGCACCGCCGAGAAGGCCTCGTGGTTCGTCGACGACGCGGGGGGGACGATGTTGCCGATGTTGCGGGTGACGAAGAGGTCGCCGGGCTCCGTCGAAGCGAAGAGGTTGGGCACCACCCGGCTGTCGGAGCAGCCGATGAAGAGAACGTCGGGGTCCTGCCCGAGGGCGAGCCTGGCGAAGGTCTTTCTGTAGCCGGGCCGGAGGTTGCGGCGGAAATCAATGATGCCTCGGATCAACTTCTTCATGCGGTCTTAGCCTCCCGGAGCGGTGCCGTGGCGAGAGTGGGACACTGCGACGAAGCGGGTCAACCGCCGACCGCGGGGCGATTGTTCCTCGGGGGCGCGGCGTGAGCGTCGCTGGTGTACCTCCCTTCACCCTGGCGGTGGTCGGGGCCGAGGGGGTGGGCAAGACCTCGCTGGTGGCTGCCATGGCCCTCGCGTCGCAGGGGCGGCTCGGTGAGACCACGGCGCCCTGGGGGGCGTCGGTGTTCCTGCATGGGCAGCGCTCGCTCGGGGAGCCTCCGCCGGGCACGCGCTTCACGGCCTGGACCTCGCTGCTCACCCCGCGGCGGAGGTATTTGACCCTCGACACCCCCGGCCGCGCCGACGGCTTCGGTCAGGCCGCCGCGGCGCTGTCGTGCTGCGACGGCGCGCTGCTGGTGGTCTCGGCGGCGAAGGTCCGCACCGCGACGCTCCCTGGGCTCGCGCTCGCGGCCACGGCGATGAGGCGACGGTGCCTCGTGGTGCTCACGCACTGCGAGGGCCTCGACGCGAAGGCGATGGAC
>JAEYZO010000954.1 GCA_023428035.1 Pseudomonadota bacterium
AAGTCCGCTCACGGAGGAGGGGCGGGGGGTGGAGGCCAACCGGAACGCCCCCGCAAAGCGGCAAGACTGACCCGCGGTTGAAATCAGCCCTTGTCTGCGGGCGCGTCGGGCTCCTTCTCCGGCGGGGTCTCCTTCTCCGGCGGGGTCTCCGCGCGGCGCTTGCGGTTGCCGAACACGCTCGCCGTTGCCCGCGGGATCAGCGTGGGCGCGGCGCGGTCCTCCTCGCGCAGCTCGCGGAAGAGCCCGCGCAGGTCCTCCATCATCGTGAGGCAGACGCCGTCCTGCCGGTCGAGGTCGGCCTGGGAGACCGGGCCGGTGTGCGCCGCGCCGCGGGTGGCCGAGTGGGTCTTCTGGAGCTCGTCGAGGGCCTTGGTGAAGGGCTCGAGCGTCGCGTCGTTCACGTTGTCGGCGGCGAGCACCTTGCCCACGGGACCGTTCTTCGCGAGCTCTTCCTTCACGATCGCGAGGAGCGCCCCGAGGGACTTCTCCAGCGCGACGGGGTCGCTCGCGGGGGTGTTGGCTTCGGCGACCTTCTCCGCGAAGCCCGACTTGGAGCGGGCGGCCTGGTCGAGCACCTGGCGCAGGCGGCTCCGCGCCCTCTGCGCGTCGCGGTAGGCCTTGTCGGCGAGGGCGACGGCCTGGGCGTGCTCGATGCGTGCGCGGGAGCGCGCGCTCGACCGATCGAGCAGGTCTTGCAGCGCGAAGGCGTGGTGCACGATCACCCGCAGCCGCGCGTCGGAGAAGCCGAAGGGGGCGGTCTTGGCGCGGGAGCGCCAGTCGAGGATCTGCCCCACCCAGGTGCGAAGGTCTGTGAGGATCCGCTCGCTGCGGAGCTGCGCGCCGAGCGCGACGAGCTCAGCGTCGGCGGCCGTCACGGCGTAGACGGCGAGCTCCTCGGGCGAGGCGGGCTTCACCTTCGCGCGGATCTCCTCCCAGGTGTAGCGCGACGCTGTTTCTTCGGTCGCGGCCGGCGCGACGTCGGTGGGCGCCTCGACGGGCGCGGTCGGCCGGGGGCGCTTCGAGCGCGACGGGCGTACGGGCTTCGCGGACTTCGCCATGGGTCATCACCTCCCTGTGCACCAGCGCCGGAGGAGGCATCCCATCGCCGCCCCGGCTGGTGGAGCGTCGATCCTATTGGGGGAGGTGGAGAGCGGTCTACGAAGGACCGAACTGGGTAGCGATTTTGGTGGGCGGGGGTGGGGAGGGGTGAGAGAACTGACTCGGTCGTGCGAGGGACCCTGCCTACGGGTGCCCACGGGGAAGAGGGCCATAGGAGGAGGTCGGAGGACTCATGACGAAGAAGCAAAGAGGATCGCTTACTGAGCGATTAGAGGCCCAAGTGAGTGATAAGACCCTGTCGTACGCTAGACAGAGGATCGCGCGCCGTCGGGGAGAGTCTCAACTCGGTTTTGAGGTCGGTACAGGAACCAACGACAAGGAGACGCCGGCTGAGTTGGTCGGCCAGCTCGCTCTCGTCGCCATTGATGGCCGGAGTAAAGAGGAACGTCGCGAAGCCCTGGCGCTGCTTCGCTCACTGGCGCCAGAAGCCGAGAGAACGGTTTCGGATGAGGTGCGCCTCGTCCTCTGGGAGATGGCGCGTCGATTGATGAGGTCTGACGACCTCGACGCGCTCGAGCAATCGATCCACGTCGCGATGGCCTACGACCGTGGTTTCGATCGTCAAGAGTACGGCGGAGGATCCATCCTCGACGAAGTTCTCAGCTCAAGCCGATCCGTGGGCATCCGTCGGCACGTGATGAGAGCAATGGTTGAGAAGGGTGGATGGGGAGCGATCGAGCGCGTCGGTATGTTCTTCAGAGAAGAAGACGCTGACGCCCTCGCATTGGAGCTCGCGCAGTTGGTAAGGCGGCAAAAGAAGCTCGAAGACCTGACGCCGGGCGGGTTCGAGTACCTTGTGGGACACGCATTGCGCAAGGACTACGCGGACCTCCACACCTCGGTCGTCGGCGGCGCCTTCGATCGCGGAGTGGACCTTGTCGTCTATGACGGTGACGCTGTCCGCCCCGGCACATGGCCGGCGGAGGTGAGGCACGTGGTTCAATGCAAGCGCTGGAAAAACAAGGTTCGTTTCGAGCAGGTGAAGCCCGTCGTATCAATCGCTCTCGGAAGAGAGGCGGACGCGATCTTCGTGACTTCATCTTCCTACGTTGAGCAACACCTGGACCCAGCCCTTCTGGAGTTGAAAGGTTACACGCGCCGGGTCGAGACACCGGGTAGAAGCGGCATCACCATTCGGATCGATGCCGATTGCATCCGAGGTTGGTTCCCAGAGGAAGGAACTCGGCCGCTCACAGGGAGGGACCTCGGCAAGCGCCCACACGTAGACGTGCGCTTAATTGATCGAAGCGCGCTGAAGGAAATGATGGGCGAGATGGCCGCCGGTTACGACTTCAGCGTTTGACCTCTACCGCGCCATGAACCCCCGCGAGGTACTTCACCGTGAAGCCCAACTTCACGGCGGCGGCCGGCGCCATCACCTAGCGCTAGGCCTTGCCGCCCACCGCGCCCTCGTAGTCCGTCGCCGGCGAGCGACCTCATGCGAGGGCGCGTCGAACTGCCAGCGGTAGGGGTTCTCCACGCTCAGCTCGCTCGGAGCAACGAGGGGGGCGCGGGCGACAGATCGCGCACGTACCAACGAAGCGTCTCGGAGAGCCGGCGCTCTGCGCTCGCCAGGCCGAAGTTCGTGAGGGTCCTCGCCGCGGCTCCGTTCGGGCCCCCGCATCGCGAGACCGCGTCGCTCCAGCCGTGCCCCTCGGCGAGCTCGCGCAGCAGCACATACCCCTCCGGGTGGCGCTTGAGAAGCAACGCGACGACCTCTCGGGCGACCTCCAGAACCGCGTCGCGACCGCGGTAGGCGTTCACCGTCGAGGGGACGTAGGGGTCGGTCGGTGCCTTCCACGACGCGTCCGAATGACGCACCTGCGCCCGCAGCGCCGAACCGAACTGCCGCTGGAGCAAGGGGTGGCCGCCCGTCCAATCGAAGGCGACGCGGGCGCTCTCGCTACCGACGTCGAGCCCGACCCGTCTGCCGATCTTCCGCAGCAGCTCCGTCGCCTTCGGGCGCGTGAGCGGCCCGAGCCACGTCGGTGTGCACCACGCGAGGAGCGCGTTGGTCACGCCGTCGACCTCGGGCGCCGAGAGGTAGGTCGAGTCGCGCCCCACCAGCACCAACGACACCTGCCCTTGCCACGTCTGCGCCCATCCCCGGTGGAGCCGGAACAGTCGATTGAGCCCGGGGACCGCTCCCTCACCGCCCTCGCCCTCGAAGAGCAGGTCGTACTCGTCGATGACCACACAGACCTGTCGGCCTTGATCGAGAAGCGCCTCGACGCTCGCCTTCCACCCCGAGAGGCCCTGTCGCCCTCGCGAGGGCGTCGCTTCTCCAGCCGCTCTCATCCGTCGCTCCAGCGCCACGAGGAGCTCGTCGGCGAGCCCGTCGACGCTGCGCTCGACGAGCAGCCCCGCGTCGAGGACCATCGCGACCATGCTCCCCGTCGGACCGTCGTCGCGGCTGCTCCGCAGCGCGCTCGCGGGGTCGAGGCGGTCGGTCACCGCGCGGAACAGGGAGGTCTTTCCCATCTTGCGTAGGCCGAACAGGCCCACCGCGTCGCCGCGCGTGACGCGGGTGAGGAGCTCGCCGACCTCGGCCTCGCGCCCGACGAGCTGCGCGCCGCGTACGGGGTCACGCTCCTCGTAGGCGTCGTAGGTCGGGAGCACGCTCTGGAGCACCGACCGCAGCGAGGTCCATTCCCCGTTGGGGTTTGGTGTCCACGCGATGCGCTGACCGGGGCCGCCGATGTTCGCGAGGCGCTCCTGCAACGACGCGCCGCGGTCGCACACGACCATCAGGTTGCCGTCGAGGCGCAGCTCCGAGCGGACGACCTCTTCCGCCGCCGCGCGGACGTCGATCGCCTGCACCTCGTGGTCGACGAGGACGAACAGCAGCTCCGGCGCGAGGCCGAAGCCGGTCTGCACCTCCGCGGGAGGTGACGCCCAGACGAACCAGACCGGCTTCTCGGGGCGCCGATGCACCCGCGTGACCGTGAAGTGGTCCTTCTCCAGCGTCGCGAGCGCCCGCGCGGTCCACGGGACGGCGTGCTCCATCTCGGAGCGGAACCGGGCGAGCGTCGCGGCCTTCTCCGCTTCCATCGAGACGGCATCGTCCGCGCGAACACAGCCCGGCGCAACCGCTACCCGCTACCCCGCCGCTCCCCCGTACACCCCCGCGAGGTACTTCACCGAGAAGCCTGACTTCACCGCGGTGTCCGGCAGGAGCACGTAGCGCCAGTCCTTCCCCTGCGGCTGCGACCGCTCGTAGTCCGTCGCCGTCACGCACCACGCGCGGCCCGCCGCGGCCTTCGCAACGACCTCCGCCTGCTCGGTCTGGTCGGCGCGCTTCACCTCCACGAGGTACTTCGCCTCCGCGGTCTCCACCACGAAGTCAGGCTCGTACTCGCCGTCCTTGCCCGCGCGGTAGTAGATCGTGAACAAGCCCCGCGCGGGCTTCATCCACTTCGTCACCTCCGCGTCGTCCTCGAGCAACACCGCGAAGCGGCGCTCGGTGTCGGAGTCGAACTTCTGCATCGGATACCCGCACTTCGCGAAGCCCGTGAAGCCCATCTGCCGGATCTCCGACTTGTCCTCCACCGCCGCGCGGAAGTCCTTCACGCCCCCCTCGGCGCTGACCTTGTACGACGCCGCCTCGGGGAAGGTGAAGCCGCCGTCGACGTAGGTCTTGTACCCCGTCGGCCGCTCCCAGAAGTGCGACTGCAACTGCACATGGATGAGCCGCACCATCTGCGTGAGGTTGTAGCGCCCCACCCGCTTCACCATCTCCTCGTCGCCGTGAAGCGCGCGCAGCCGCGCCACCATCTGACCCGCCAGCTTGAACAGAAGGTCCTTCATCGAGAAGTACTCGACGTCGTCGAAGTCCACGAGGCGATTCACGAGCTCCTTCTCCAGGGTCGTCTCGTGAAAGTCCTCCTCGACGATGAAGATCTTCTGCTCCTTCGACTGGTCCTGCAGGTACTTCAGCAGCATCGCCTCGTCGACGGCGGCGTAGCTCACCGAGGACACGTCGAGGTCGAAGTCGTCGACCCCGCAGTTGACCTCGCCGTCGGGCAACACCCGCACCCGGGGGATCCCGATCACCCGCTCCACGAAGCGCTTCACCACCGCGGTGACGTGAGACTTCACCGCCTCGGCCTCCGTCGGGAGGAAGGTCGTCGACGACAGCGCCGCCATCACCTTCTTGCTGATCGCCTCCACGCCCTCGGGCGTCGCAAGCGCCTCGATCGTCGGAAAGTGTGTCGGCTGGTTCGCCGCGTGCCGGATCGCCGCCAGCGTGGCGTTCCCCTCGGCCTTCGGAACCGCCACCGCGGGCGGCCCTGCGGGGGTCGTGACCATCCCCTGCAACGCCAACTGCGACGGCTGCGGCGCGGTCGTTGGCGCCGGCGTGGGCGCTTCGCCCTCGCCCCCTCCGGCAGTCGCCGCGGGCGCGGGCTCGATGAACTCCACCCCCAGGCTCGGCGGCGCCGCGACGATGACCTGCCCCTTCTCGGGGATGTCCTTGCCCACCATGATCCCGCCCTGGATCAGCGAGTCGGGCCGCGAAGCCTCATCGATGAGCTCGTCGAAGCGGTCGTGCGCCACGATGGTGAGCCGGTCCAGCGGGTCGCGCCCCGTGAGCTCGCCGAAGGGGAGGCGCAGCCCGCGGCCCACCGTCTGCTCCACCAGCGTGCGCGCGTTCGCCGCGCGCAGCGGGACGATCACGTAGAGGTTCCGAACGTCCCAGCCCTCCTTGAGCATGTTGACGTGGATGACCACCTCGGTGGGGTTGCTCGGGTCCTCGACCTTGAGCAGGTGCTCGACCGTCTCGTCGCGCTCCTCGCCTTTCAGCGTCGAGTCGACGCGGATCACCTTGTCGCGGTACTTGCCCCCGAAGAACGACTCGCCCGCGATGAGGGTCTTGATCCTCTCGGCGTGGTCGACGTTCTGCGCCACCACCAGCACGAAGGGCTTCACCCGCGGCTTGCGCTGCTCCAGGTGATACAGCTCCAGATCGACCTTCACGCTCTCGTGCACGCGGATCGCGTCTTCGAGCTTCACCCGCTCCAGCTCGTCGTCGCTGTAGTTCTTCGTGTTGAAGTTCATTCGGGTGAGCGCCACGGGCTTCTTCACGAATCCGTCGCGGATCGCCGTCGACAAGGGGTAGCTGTAGGCCACGTTCTTGAAGGGCACCGGGCCCTTCGCCGACTCCACGAAGGGCGTCGCGGTCATCTCCAGGCCGAGCACGGGCTTGAGCTCGTTGAGCACCTCCACGCCGCGCTTCGCGCGGTAGCGGTGCGACTCGTCCATCAAGAGCACCAGGTCGGGAAGGGCCATCAGGTAGTTGAAGTACGAGTCCCCGATGTACTCCCTCAGGCGCTTGATGCGCGGGAGGCTCTCGCCCTTCTCGACCGCGTTGAGCTTGTCGATGTTGAACACGTTGACGTGCACCGACTCGAAGCCGAGCTGCCGCTGCCCCGAGCGCCCCTCCTGCGTGCGCGCGACGTTCTTCGTGTCGTAGTTCTCCCCCGTGATGATCAGCGGCGGGTTCTGCGCGAAGGCGCCGATACCCCTGAGCACATAGCGGTCGCGACCGGGGTCGAAGTCGTCGATGAGCTTCCTGTAGATGGTGCGGTTGGGCGCCAGCACGAAGAAGTTCCGCACGCCCCGCGCGAGGTGCAGGTACGCGATGAAAGCGCCCATGAGCCGGGTCTTGCCCACGCCCGTCGCGAGGCCGAAGCACAGCGACGGAAAGGCCCGTTCGAAGTCCGTGACCTCCTTGCAGACCTCCTGCACCTTCGCGAGGGCGTCGTTCAGGTCGACGCCCTGCCGCAGAGGCACCCGGTCGGTGACGGCGTCGAGGATCTCCAGGGAGTCGTGCTGTGGCGGGCGGAGCGAGAGCCGCTGCGAGATCTCGTGGACGTGGCGGTTCATCACGGGTCCTCCCCCGAGGCGGGCTTGCTTGAAGAGAAGAGGTCGGGTTGGGCGGCGTCGACCCTGGGTTTGCGTCCAGGCTTCTTCTTCGCGAGCGCGGGCGCGGCGGCCTCGTCCGCTTCGGCGGTCACGGGGGTGTCGCCGAGAGACGAGATCTTCAAGCTGTAGTCGTCGCGGCCCCACTCGCAGCGGTCAAGGATCGCGTTGGGCAGCTTTCGCACCGTGAGGTTGAGCCAGCGGTCGGCGGCGCCGCGGTAGGCGAGGCACACCACGAGGAGCTTGCGATCAGGGCCGACCTCGGCGCTCAGGGCGTCGAGGCGCTCGGCCGAGAGGGTCTGCGTGGTCACGTAGATGAAGGAGCGCTCCGTCGAGTGGCCGTGCTGCCAGTACACCGTCGGGCTCGGGTCGTAGGTGAAGCTCTCGTGCTTGCAGACGGCCTCGGCGAGCATCTCCTTGTTGTATTCGGGGTTGATGACCCACTGGCCGAGGTCGTCGCGCTCCAGGAGCGTCGGGGCGAGGCGGTAGTAGCGAAATCCGCCGCCGCCCTTCCAGCCGGTGGCCTCGGTGACGCCGCCGGGGTCCTGCCCGTCGATGACCTTGCGCAGCCGAGGGACGACGTGCGTGTCGCAGTGGTCGCCGAGCTCCACCATGATCCAGCGGCGGCCCATCTTGTGCGCGACGGCCCCGGTGGTGCCAGAGCCCGCGAAGGAGTCGAGGACGAGGTCGCCGGGGTTCGTGGCGATGTGGAGGATACGCTGGAGAAGGGCTTCTGGCTTCGGGTTGTCAAAAACACTCGCGTCGGGGAGCAGCGAGATGAGGTGCTTCTTAGCGTCGTCATTAGTGCCTACATCGGAGGCACGCCAGATCGTCTCCGGGGTAAGGCCCGTGTCCTTTGAGTCACGGAGGAACTTCTTGACGCGGGGCGCGTTGTCGCCGTGCTCACCAAACCAGATGTTTCCAGCCGTCACTTCGGCTTGCATCTTCTCTTTGGTATACAGCCAGCATCGGCCCTTGGGCGGGTCAACCAAGCGACCGGACGGAAGTGTGAGCGTGTAAAACTGAGACGCGGTGGCATGCCCGGCTTGTGCGTTGGCTGAGACTGACTGCCAAGGGCCTCTGGGATCATTGTCAGGGTTCTTGTATCTTGCGAGGACCTCAGCGGTGAGATCGATTGGATTCCTGGCTGATTCGAACTTCGTCTTGTCTCTCGCGTAGACAAGGACGTAGTCGTGGTTGAATGAGAACGCCCTGCGGTTTTCTCTTGAGGTGCGCTTTTCCCAGATGATCGTTGTGACGAAATTGCAGCGGCCGAGAATCTCATCGCAGAGGATCTTGAGATAGTGGCACTCATTGTCGTCGATGGATATCCAGATCGAGCCGTCCTCTGTGAGGAGCGACGCCAAGATGCGGAGCCTGGCCTGGAGCAGGGAAAGCCAGAGTGAATGCTCTATGCCGTCGTCATAATGTGCGAAAGCGCTGCCGGTGTTGTAGGGGGGATCAATGTAGATGCACCTGACTTTTCCAGCGTGCGTCTGTTCGATGGCCTTTAGGGCCAGTAGGTTGTCGCCGTGAATAACCGTCCCGCTACTCCCGCTGTCGACGGACGGAATAGAATGTAGTGCGTCCTCCAGAAGGACTCGTGGCTCAATCCGAAGAACCTCGGACTTGCCGATCCAGCAGAGTTCAAGTCGCTGGGCGCGTGAGGTGTAGTTCGTCGTCATTCATCGCTCCGCGTAGGAGCGAGGGCTAACACTTCCAGCGGCGGATCGTCAAAATTGTGAGTCTTCGGGCACTACGTTAAGTAGAGGGCACCGTGGCCAAGCACTTGCGAGCTCCGTGGTGGTTGCTTGCAAGCGGTCCATTTGGTTGGTGCCGCCTGGGACAATTGATCTGAGGCTTCGATGTCCGGGTTGTCCAGGCATCACAAGACAGTAGTAAAATCTGCGGCGGCCGACTTCCATAAACACCGCGATCGGTCGGTCGCGTTGGGGGTACTCCAGTCCCGACGCTGCGCCGAGCTCAATGCGAAAATTCTGACTCGTGCTGCTGAATACGTATGGGCGCACTTCGACGGGATCCATTTGATTGAACCTGTTGATCATCGTCAGGTATAAGTATTGTGTTGCTTGCGATCTGGTCTTTATCTGGAAGAATGACTTCATTGTGTTTTCGTCGAAGTTCGCCTGCCGCCAGCGATCGCCGGATCTTGGAATCTCCGCGACTAGCACTCTGGCCGCCGATGAAGGTGTCGTGACCGGAGTGGGCGTCTTTGATGTGGGCTTGCTCGTCGGCGGGGTGGTTGCAAGAGCCGTGCGGTTCTGTCTTGCTTTGGCGAGAATCGATGCGCTGAATGGCTGAATGTACGGGGCGTGTTGATCTAGGAACGCATCGATGCTGTTGGAAACCTTCAGCATAGTGTCGGGCGAACCACGCGTTACTGTGAAGTTCTCGAAATTCTCTAGCAGTCCCCCTTGGGTTAGATTGCCTGAGCCAGAGACGAGAGTGTGACGATCGGAGGCGCGGAAGTGAATAAACTTTGGGTGAAAGAGCGCGTTCGACGGATTGTTGAACGCGAACACGCTGAGCCCCTTCAAGCTGGCTGCTTGTCGTGTTAGGTAGTCTAGGGTTGCGTCTGTTGTGATGCTGTCTATTCCGACTATGAGCTTGAATGTTCCGTGCTGGCATAGTTGGTTGATCTCGTTGGAATATAGAAGCGTTTCTGCACCGGTGCGTGTTGCGAAGGCGAACACGCCGGTCCCTTGTGTGGCGTTCTCTGCCCCTCGCGTAATATGGTCAATGAGGCGAGGGGAGTTCTTGGTGATCGGTCCTTGAAGATATAGGCGTGTCGGCATCGTCGGTTCTCGGATGTTTGGTCAGTGTTGGAATTGCGCTGTCAGTTGGCGTGTCCATCCTCAATTGGATGGGAAAGCCGCGGAGAACTGCGATCGCCAACGGGGCGATCTGGGCGACCGCTATTCCAGCGTCCACCGGATGGTGAACACCTCTTCGAGGGTCTCTTCCTTCTTCTGGAGCTGGCCCTCCAGCGAGGCGATGTACTTCTCGTGCTCGGCCCGGTACTTCGCGAGCGCGTCGTAGAGCTCGTGCATCTTGCGGTCGCGCTTCTCGGTCACGCCCTTGAGCTTCTTCTGGTGCTCGACCTTCTCCTCCAGGGTCTTGGCCTGCTTGCTCTGCTTCTTGAGCGCGCTGGCCTCCTTGTCGAGCTTCTTCACCTCGACCTCCAGCCCCGTTCGGATGTCTTCGAGGCGCGCGTCGAGCTTCAGCTCCTCCTCGTTGAAGTACGTCTGGTTGCGCAGCTCGATGTCGCCCCGGGCCTCGTCGCGCTGCCGCTCGACCTCGCCCTGCAGCGCCGCGGGGGCGGCCTCGGCGACCCGCTCCCCCGCCGTGGCGTCGAGGGAGAAGAGCCGCTCGGCCACGTCGCGCGACACGACCGCCCCCGCGTCGTCGATGGCCGCGAGGAGGAGCGTTGTCTCTTCCCGGTCGAGGGCCTTGGTGGTGTAGCGCGCGAGGCGGAGCCAGCCGCCTCGGCCGCGGAGGGGTTCGAGCGACGAGGCGTGCGTCTGGTAGGTGAAGCGCAGCGCGTGGGCGGGGGTCTCGCGGGCCTTGCACGCTCTGGTGATCTCCTCGGCGAAGGGGTGCTGCACGCGGAGGAAGTCGTCGCCGCGCTCGTCGGCGCGGGGCCACTGGAGGTGGAAGCTCCTTCCCGCCTCGGGGTGCGGAGCGGTGAGGGTGAAGCGCGGCTCGTCGTCGTCGAAGGTAGCCTCGCCGCGCAGGGCGTGGCGGCACAGGTCGAGGAGCCATCGCTCCTGCTCGGCGAGGCTCTTCTTGGCGCCGTCGCGGTGGATCTGGAGCGTGAGCTGCACCTGCTCGTCGAGGTTCTCGAGCACCTTCTGGCGGATGTCGGTCATCGCGTTCTGGATCTCGCTGTCGACCTGGGCGCGCAGCTCGGCGAAGGCATCGGCGATCTCGGCGTCGGTGCGGCAGTCCTGGTAGATCCGCGCGATGGCGCGCTCGACGTCGACGCCGCTCTCGACGACGCCGAGCACGTCGTCCGAGGCCCCGAAGACGCCCTCGAAGAGCTTGAACTTCTGGTCGAGGAGCTCGAAGACCCGCCGGTCGGCCTCGTTCTTCTCGTTGCGAAAGTTCACCACCAGCACGTCGTGCTTTTGGCCGTAGCGGTGGCAGCGGCCGATGCGCTGCTCGATCCGCTGGGGGTTCCACGGCAGGTCGTAGTTCACGACGATCGAGCAGAACTGGAGGTTGACGCCCTCGGCCGCGCTCTCGGTCGCCACCAGCAGCTCGACCCGCTCCGAGCGGAACTCCTCGACGATGGCGGCCTTCATGTCGGCCGTGCGCGAGCCCGAGCTCACCGTCGCCCAGTTGGCCTTGTGCCGGTCCTTCCAGGCCTCGTAGATGGCCTTGGACCTCGGGTCGTTGTTGGTGCCGTTCATCACGGCGATGCGGCCTTCGTACCCGCGCTCCGAGAGCCACTTCACCAGGTACTCCTGGGTCTTCACCGACTCGGTGAAGACCACGGCCTTGCGCGCGGCGCCCTTCTCCGTCGCGCGCTCGAAGGCCTCCTTGAGCCCCGAGAGCAAGGCCCCGGTCTTGGCGTCTTCGCCGATCGACGCGGCGAGGGTGATGTAGCCCTCCAGGTCTGAGATCTCTGACGGCACCGTGGGGTCGCTGGGGCCGAAGGCGCTGCCGCTCGCCGCGGGCGAGGGCTCTTCGTCGTCGGCCCACTCCTCGGCGGTCTCGGGCAGGGCCTCGTAGTCGTCGGCGAGCTCCTGCGTCGCCGTGTCGACCGCGGGGCCGCCCTGCAGCGCCTTCAAGCGCGCGACGAACTTCGCGAGCGTCGCCCCGATGGCCGCCGTCGACGAGGCCAGGAGCTTGCGCATGATCATCGTGACCAGCTTGCGCTGCGAGTTGGGCAGGGCGACGAGCACCTCGCGGCGGAGGTAGTCCGAGACCTTGTCGTAGAGCTCCTGCTCCTGCTCCGAGGGAGCGAAGTTGAAGGTGAGCGGGCGCCGCGCCGTGAACTGGATGTACTGCAGCACCTGCCGCCGGAGCGTGCGGTTGCAGACGTGCCGGAGCCGGTCGCGCAGCGTGTCGTTGCGCTCCTCCTCGTCGTCGCTCTTCATGTACTGGGCGACGAAGGCCTCCTGGCTGCCGAAGAGCTGGTCGTCGAGCACGCTCACCAGGCCGTACAGCTCCAGCAGGGAGTTCTGCAGCGGCGTGGCGGTGAGCAGCACCTTCTTGCGGGGCTTGATCGCGTCGACGATCCCCTTCGCCTTCTTGCTGTCCTTGTAGATCGAGCGCAGGCGGTGGGCCTCGTCGACGACCACGAGGTCCCACGCGATCCCCGCGATGTCGGCCGCGCGCGCGTAGGCGAACTCGTAGGAGACGATCACCACCTCGTCGTTCGCCTTGAAGGGCGAGGGGAGACCCTTCTTCACCGCGTCTTTGAGCGCCTTGGTCTCGACCACCCGCGAGGGGATGAAGAACTTCGCCGCGAGCTCGTTCTGCCACTGCTTTCGCAGGGTGGCGGGCGCGATGAGCAGCACCCGCCGCTTCTTCTCGGCCCACTTCTGCGCGAGCACGATGCCCGCTTCGATGGTCTTGCCGAGCCCCACCTCGTCGGCGAGGAGCACGCCCTTGGAGAAGGGCGAGCGTAGCGCGAAGAGGGCGGCCTCGATCTGGTGGGGGTTGAGGTCGACGCGCGCGTTGCCGAGGGAGCGCGAGAGCCCCGCGGCGCTGTCTTGCGGGCGCTCGTGGTCGATGCTGTGAGCCCAGTATTTCGCGTGGTAGTCGGTGCTGTTCATCGCGCCCTCGGGAGCTTCGCTCGACGCGGGTTCGTCGGGCTCCGCCGCGCTCCCCGGCGGCGCAATCTCCACCATCTTCCCCACGAGCGGAAGGTGGATCCACAGGCCGAGCACGGGCTTCGCGCTCGCGCGCGAGAGCGCGTCGCCGTAGGCGGCGAGCTGGCCGTAGTGCTCCGCGGCGCGCGCGACGGCGTCGTCGCCGACGTGGCTCTTGTGGTCGACGACGAGCAATCCATCGGGGGTGTCGAGCACGAGGTCGGCCACGCCGCGCAGGGTCGATCCGTCGGCGTTGCGCACCCACACGGGCCACTCGGGCAGGGGCTCCCCGTCGGGCGCGGCGCGGTCGGCCCAGGCGCGCAGGGCGGTCGCCATCGCGACGAGCGCGGGGGGCGAGAACGCGTGGCCGAGCCCCGCGGCGTCGAGGATGGCCGCGGCGTCGTCGGGGGGAGGGAGCGCGGCGCGGCTGCACGCGGCGGCGAACCACGCGTGGAGGGCGATCCCGAGGAGGCGCAGGTCGACCGGGGCGTGGAGCGGGAAGGCAGGGCCGAGGGAGTGCACCCGCCGCGCGACGCCGACGGTGACGGCGGAGGAGGGCGTGACCCAGCGGGG
>JAEYZO010000958.1 GCA_023428035.1 Pseudomonadota bacterium
ATGCTCGCGAGCCTCGCGCTCCCCTACCTCACCTACCTGCACTTCACGACGTACTTCGTGCGCGCGTCGCTCTTTCAAGACCACCAGGCCCTCTCGGTGGTGCGGAGCCCTCTCGGGTACGTCCTCGTGGCGGTGGTCTACGCCCTCACCGACGTCAACGTCTTCTCGATGCACGGGTACTTCCGCGAGCAGCTCGCGCGCACCTTCGTGGTGAAGCGCGAGGGCGAGGCCGTGAGGCCCGACGACGCCCTTCGCTTGAGCGAGCTCGCGGCGCCGGGCTCCACCGCGCCGGTGCACCTGCTCAACGCGACGGTGAACCTCCTCGCGAGCGACGACAAATCCCTGCGAGGCCGAGGCGGCGAGGTCTTCATCTTCAGCCGCCGCTACGTGGGATCGCTGCGCTCGGGCTACTGCGAGACCCCCACCTGCGAGGCGCTGGTGCCGAGCCTCACGCTGGCCTCGGCCGCGGCGGTGTCGGCCTCGGCGGTGTCGCCCAACATGGCCCTCATGACCATCAGGCCGCTGGTGCTCCTGATGACCTTCTTGAACCTGCGCCTGGGCTACTGGCTGCCGAACCCGAGGCGCATGAGGGCGATGCGCGAGCGGGTCGGAGACAAGGGCTGGCGCGGTGTCATCACGCGGCTGCGCTGCGTGCCGCGGGTGGAGTGCTACCTGCGCGAGCTCGCGAGCTGGATGCACGCGCGGGGGCCGTGGGTGTTCCTCTCGGACGGGGGGCACCTGGAGAACACCGGCGCCTACGAGCTGCTGCGTCGGCGGTGTCGGTACATCGTGGTGAGCGACGCCGAGGAGGACCCGCGGCTGGAGTTCGGCGGCTTCGCGGCGCTGTTGCGCTTCGCGCGGCTCGACCTGGGGGTCGAGGTCGAGATCGACCTGTCATCGCTGCGCCCCGACGCGGAGCAGCGCTCGCGGCGGCACTGGGCGCTCGGCACGATCCGTTACCCCGCGACGGACGACGCCCCCGCGGAGGAGGGGCGCCTGCTCTATTTGAAGAGCTCGCTCACGGGTGATGAAGACCCGATCATCACGCAGTACCGCGCGGTGAACCCGGACTTTCCCCACGAGAGCACGTCGGATCAGGTCTTCGACGAGGCGCAGTTCGAGGCGTATCGCTCGCTGGGATTTCACGTCGCGCGCGGCGCGGCGGCCGAGGGGCTCGAAGAGATGTTCGCGGCGGGGTGAAGAGGGTGGCGAGGCAACAAAGCCCTCCGTCGGTCGCGCCCAGCTGACGATCGGAGCCTTGACCGTCACGCCCCGCGTCTACCACCATGCCGGGCCCTGGTGGATGGGCGAGGTGCGGTGACGAACGGAGCGACGGAGCACGACCCCTCCGAAGCAGTCGGTGGACATCGCCTCGAGTTCCTCCGCCGCGAGGGCGTCGAGGCGGACGTACTCCGCGACTGCGCCGCGGAGCTCGCCGCACTCCTCGCCACCGGAGCGTCACACCTCGCCCTCGACAGCTCCGGCGGCCGAGACACCGTGCCGCTCGTCGACCTGGAATCGCTTCGACGGCAGCCCTTCACCGCGATCTCCCTCGCGTCGCGAGAGCGCGCGCGCTTGCCCTGGAGCTGGCGGGTCCGACTCGCGGCTGAGCTGGACGCTTCCCTCACGCTCGACGTGCCCCGCGCGGCGGTCGCAGAACGAGCCGCGGCCGTCGCGACTTCTCGGAGTCTCCAACTCGTTCACCTCGACGCACGCACCGCCGCGCGGCACCACAACGCGATCCTTCCCGCGGTGCTCTTGGGCGCGCAGATCGACCCGCGGACCTTCGACGCCCTCGCTGCGTGGGCCTTCTCTCGGGGAGCGTTCCGTGAGGTCCGCTGGTTCAGCCCCGATGCGCTCGCCCGCGCGTGGACCTCCTTCGACGACGTCCCGGCCGGGATCGCGAGCGCGGTCCGCCTGCTCCACGGCGTCGAGGTCGATGACACCGCGTCGACCGTCCATCGCTCGACCGAGACGGCCGGAGATGACTCGCTCGCCGCGCGTCTGACCACCGCGCTCGGGGATCCGGCGCGAGAGGCGGAGGTCCTCGCGTCGTCTGCGGGCGCTCCCGTGTCGGTCGTCGGCCTCGCCCCTCTGGATGCGTATCGCTTCCGCGCGGCGCCTCGGGGCGACGTCGTGCTGGTCGTCGCGCCCACGCCCGACGGGGTGCAGGTCGCGGTCTCCACGTCGCTTGGCGCCGCCGAGCGCTCGCGGGCGCTCCTCCACGCCGTCGGTCACGTCGCGCTCGGGCACGTGCGCCCTGGGGACCGCTTCGCGATCTACGACACCCTCGCCACCCTGCACGACGAACGCCCGCCCCGGCGATGGGACCGCGACGTGCGCTCGACGTTCCCGTCGTGGTTCGAGCCTCCGTCGCCGAGCTCCCTCGACGAGTGCACCCCTCGTGACAAGGCGATGCTCGGCCTGCACCGGATGATTCGTGACCGGCTCGGAGGCGCCGAGACGCTCCACGAAACCGCGCGCAAGTATCAGCACGCCGCGTATCAGCGGCAGGCCGCGCAGCGCCTGGTGACCCAGCTCGAAGCCACGCGCGGCGCGATGCTCTGCGACGGCGTCGGCCTGGGGAAGACCTACGTCGCGACGACGGTGATCGTCCACTATGCCAACGTCGCCCGTGAGGAGCCGCTCCGCGTCAGCATCCTCGCTCCAGGGTCGGTCGTCGCGACCTGGACGCGCGAGGCCGTACCGCCGCTCGCGCAGCACGAGGTCGACACCGCGCGGATCCGGGTGATCTCCCACGCCAAGCTCTCCCGCATCACCTCGGGGAGCGCCTTCCTCGCTCCGGGGAGCGAGGCGCTCTCAGACCTCGAACACCTGATCCTCTCGGACCTCGTGATCGTCGACGAGGCGCACAACTTCCGCGCCGCGTCCGCGCGGCGCACCCGCGTCCTCCGCGACATCCTTCGGCTCCGCGTGCGTCGTGGGCGGCACCGCAAGGTGCTCCTGCTCACCGCCACGCCGATCAACAATAGCCTCGCCGACCTCGAGCAGGAGTGCTCGCTGCTCTTCGCGGAGCCCTACACCTTCCCCGGGAACGCGGCGAAGACCGAGCACGCCTGGGACAAGCACGTCCGCGAGGAACTGGCGAAACGCTGCGAGCGGGCCCGCGCGCACGGCGGCGAGCAGCGGCACCTCATCGACGAGATCCTCCACGGGCCTGGAGGCAGGGTGCGGTCGACCTTTGCGTTCCGCTCGGACCTCCACCTGGGCACGCACGACCTCGCGCGTTACCTCAAGGAGCAGGAGGCGACCCTCCAGGCGCTGCGCGCCCGCATCCGTCAGGACGCCGAGGGGACGGTTCACGACGACGGCCCGAGGCCGCGCGTCGCGGAGGAGCTCCTCGACCGGGTGGTGGTGCAGCGATCGAGAGACCTGTGCAAGGCCATCGAGGCGCAGGAGGGATCGAAGATCGCGCTGCTCTTCCGCCGCGACGCCGGGGCCCCGGAGCAGCTCCGGTACGAGGACGCGTACGGAGGCACCCACAACGTCTTGGAGCGGTTCCTCCCGCTCTTCGACGAGGGCACCGAGGCGCTGCCGCCCCTGAGCTTCTCCATCTACCGGTGCAGGGAGGTCGAGCGGTCACCCGACGCGCTCGCCGGGCCCTCGCCCGCGGTGGGGCTCCAGAGGGTGCTCGCGCTCAAGCGGCTCGAGAGCTCCCCCGTCACCTTCCTGGTCACCGTGCTCCGGCTCACCGTGCGCCACGTCGTCGAGATCGAGTCGATGATCGAGCGCGCTACGAGGTCCGGGCTCCAGGCCGCGGCCGCCGATGTCACGCGCCGCTACCGCGCCGTCCTCCAGGGCGTTCCCGCCGAGGCGCGCGTCCAGGCGAGCTGGCTGATCGTCGGAGACGACAAGGTCGCTGACATCGACGCCTTCGCGCGCGGCGTCGCCGCGAGCAAGCAAGCCCTCGACGACGATGCGGAGCCCAGGCAGCTCGGGCTCTTCGACCATGACGCGCGGCCCGAGCAGAGCGAAGAGCGCCTCGCGGTCGAGCGGCTGCTCACGATCCACCAGAGCGTGCTCGGCGACCTCCGCACCCTCCTCGGGGTGATCCCCGAGCTCGCGGCCATCGTCTTCGGTCCTTTCTCCAGAGACGACTGGCCGGCGTGCTTCGCGCAGGCCGAGCAGCGCTGGCCGAGGAGCGAGACGTGGGCGTGGAGGCTCGATGGCGACCCAAAGCTCCGCGTCCTCGTCCTGCGGCTCCTTGCGGCGCTCACGGATCGCCGCAAGGCCATCGTCTTCTCGCAGTTCACCGACACCATCGCGTACGTCCGCTCGGTGCTCGACGCGTGTCGCTCGCTCCCCGACGAGGCGCGGGCGGAGCTCCTCCGCGCGCTCGACCCCGCCCTCGCGCTCGAAGTGTTCGACCGGCTCCTTTGCGAGGGCGACACCGTCACCGGCGACACCGAAGACCGCGACCGTGTGATCGACCGCTTCGCGCCCTTCTACCGTCTGCGACCCTACCGCCCGAGCGGCACGCTCGGCGTGGAGTGGGAGGGCGACTGGCGTGAGGCGTTGGAGAAGCCCGTCAACGTGCTCTTCGCGTCTGACGTGCTCGCCGAGGGCGTCAACCTGCAAGACGCCTCGCTGCTCGTGAACTTCGACGTGCACTGGAACCCCGTCCGGATGATCCAGCGCGCGGGCCGCATCGACCGACGTCTCGACCCTCGCATCGAGGACGGAGACTTCCCGGATCTCTACCGCGTCGCCGCGCAGCTCGGCCGCGACCAGCCTCGCTACGCCTGGGCAGGGCGGGAGCACGAGGCGCCCGTGGTCGCCAACATGATCCTCCCCGACGCGCTCGAAGCGCAGCTCGCCCTCCGCGAGCGCATCGCGACGAAGACCCTCGCCATCGACTTCACCCTCGGCCTGGAGCACGGCACCGGCGCCGAGGCCGACTGGATGCACGGCTACCGCTTCCGCGGGGTCGCCTCGCTCAACGCCTTCCAGCAGGACCGCGCCATCGAGCGACTCGGCGCCACGCACCGTGAGCTGGAGCACGCCCTCGCGCGTCGGGGCGTCGACCTCGCGTGGGGTGACGAGCTCAACGCCTGGATCCGCGGCGTCGACGCCGATGACGCCGCGCCGCTGGTCGCGCGGGCCTTCCTCAACCTGCCGCAGACGCCGCCGCGCCGCTATGCGCGCGTCCTCACGCCCAGGGTGATTCGCGGCGTGCCGTGTTGGCTGTGGTCGCAGGAGCCCTTCGCGCCGCTCACCGCGCAGTGGCTCCCGCTTCACCTCGATCACGTCGGCGAGGCGTGGCCTGCCCACGACGCTGACCCCTCGGCGACGCAGGCGGTGAGGCCCGAACACCTCCTCGCCGCTGTGTCCGTGGTGGTCGATCCGTCGAAGACCTTGACCGAGCGGCCGCGCGACGAGTCGGTGGGCACCGAGGTCTTTCAGGGGATGCCGGCGCTCGCGCCGGGGTACTTCGCGTCTCGGGCCGAGCGCGCCGAGATCGAGTTCGATCAGGTCTTCATCCTTCAGCACGAGGGGGTGGTGTCGTGAACGCTGCAGAGAAAGATCAGAAGTTCTCGGACTTCAGAGACAGGTTCCTCGGGGAGAAGGCCATCGTCGCGCCGACCGAGGTCGAGGTCGCGCCGCCGAAGAAGGGCGCCTTCTCTGCGGCCGCGGCGCGCGCGAAGGCGTCGGAGAAGGTCAGCGTGACGAGCTTCGCGCAGGCGCTGCTCAAGGTCGCGAACTTCGGCGCCCCGGCGCAGCACTCTCGCCGAGCGCTCCTCGGCGACGAGGGCGCGCTCCAGCACCTCCCCGAGCATGTGAGCTACTACGCGTCGCCGGCGACAGACCTGCCCGCGGTGCTCCTCGTCGAGCTCACGACCGCCGGGGGCGAGGCGCTGATGGGCTCCAACGAGCTCCTCACGCTACAGCTCTTTCATCGTCAGCGCCCGTACAACCTGATGATCGACGCGCTCGACCGCTTCGCGGCCGACATTCTCCAGGCCTTCGAGCGTAAGAAGGGCGACCTCCCCCGGCGCGATGCGCACGAGACGGTTTGCGTGATCGCGATCCGTGACTCGACGGTGAAGGTGAAGGTGAAGGACGGAGCGAATCGCGAGAGCGACGGGGTCCTGGCGAACCACGTCATGCACTTCGCGACCGTCCGCCCGCCCGGTGACGGCGCCCTCTTCGGCGAGGTCAGCGTTGAGGCGCTGGAGTCGTTCACCATCGAGCAAGCCAACGTCGCTCGTGCCGGAGATCGGCGAGACGAGTACATCGAACGGATCTATTACCGGTTCTTCTCGAAGCTCGACACGATCACCTGGCGAGAGGCCTTCTCCCGCGAAGAGGAGCGCAAGCGTGTGCGCAAGGTCGCCGACGCGATCCTGAAGGAGAAGGACACGAACACCGTCCGCGCCGCGGTCGAGTCGCTCTTCGAGGAGATGGCGAAGAACTACGGCTGCCGCGCGAAGGCAGGGGGAAAACTCGTCACCTGCGAGTCGCTCCCGCCGGACCATGACCTCGCGCCTCCGCGAAGAGGTCAGGCGGCACGAACGCCAGGGTTGCTCTTCAGCGACGGCGACGAGCGACTCCTCGGGTACGTGATCTATTGCCTCGACGGTGCTGATGAGGCGAAGAGGCTGCGCGAGCACCTCGCGAAGGAGGACTGCTTCCACAACGTGCTGGTCTTCTATCGAGACGACGCGAAGCCCGCGAAGGCGGCGAAGAAGGCGACGCAGGCTCCGACGGAGTCCGCCCTCGCGGTCGACCTCTGGCAGGGGGCGTCGCGCATGAACGGGAAGCTCACCCGCCAGGGCGCGCGCTTCGCCGGCGAGGCCGAGGTGCTGAGCTTCCTCGGGCGCTTCTTCCTGCTCTCGCGCACCGACATCGCGACGCCCAAGGCGCTCGCCGAGGCGCTCGCGCGGCGCGCGCGCTACCTGCACCCCATCATCGCGAGGGAGCTCGCCGCCGAACAACAGAAGAAGAAGGCTGACGCTGGAGCCGAAAGCGGCGAGGTGCTCAAGCTCTTCGACGAGTTCAACGCCGCGCTCGGGGCCTTCACCCCCGCGAAGTTCGCGAGCGCCTACGCCGAGACCCTCGCGTACGGGCTCCTCGCCGCTCGCTGGCTCGGAAAGGGCCGCGAGGCGCGCTTCCTCCGGAAGGAGGTCGCCGACCAGCTCCCGAACACCAGCCCCTTCCTGCGAGACATCTTCAGGCGCCTCGTCGAGCTCCCGATCGACGAGCATTTCAGCTGGCTCCTGCGAGACCTCGTCGGCCTCCTCGACCGCACCGACGTCGAGACCGTCTTCGAGTCCGCGAAGGAGAAGCGCCTACAGGAAGACCCCGTCATCCACTTCTATGAAGACTTCCTCAATCTGTATGACCCTGAGCGGCGCAAGCGCGAGGGCGTGTACTACACCCCCGAAGAGGTCGTCTCCTGCATCGTCCGGGGTGTACACGGCCTGCTCGTGCGTGACTTCGGCCTCGCCGACGGCCTGGCGGACGTCACCACCTGGGGCGAGCTCGCCGCGTCGAAGGGCTTCGCGGTTCCGGAGGGCGTCGAAGCGACGTCACCCTTCGTGCGCGTGCTGGACCCGGCCACCGGCACCGGGACCTTCCTCCGCGTCTCCATCGAGGTCATCTACGAGACCTTCTGTGCGCGGCGTACGCACCTCTCGCCCGAGGCCGTGACCGCGGAGTGGTGCTTGTTCGTGCGGGAACACCTCCTCCCGCGCCTCAACGGCTTTGAGATCAGCGTCGCGCCCTACATCATCGCGCACCTACGGCTCGGCTTCGCGCTCCAGCAAACTGGCTTCGAGTTCGCAGCGAGCGACCGGCTGCACGTCTACCTCACCAACACGCTCGAGCTCCACGACGTGCTCCCGCTGGTGAAGAACGACCAGAACCTCGCCAGGGAGGGGCGCGAGGCCGACGCCCTCAAGCGCACCGCGCCCGTCACCGTTATCATCGGCAACCCTCCCTACGACCGCGTGAGCTCCACCGACCACTCTGTTGGGGGATGGGTCGTTCACGGGAACGAGGTTCCCGGTCGAGACACCGGGAAGTCTCTCTTTCAAGACATCCTCGAGATCGCGAACCAACACACGATCTTCAGCCATGTCGCCAACCTGTACAACCTCTACGTCTATTTCTGGCGCTGGGCGGTGTGGAAGGTTTTCGAGGCTAACGGAAAGGCTCCCGGCGTCGTGGCGATGATCACCGCGAGCAGCTGGCTCCACGGCCCGGGCTTCATGGGGCTACGCGCCTATGCGCGAGATTTCTCTGACGGGATCTGGACCGTCGACCTCGGAGGCGACAACAAGTCTGCGATCACCGAGTCGAACATCTTCGGCATCGAGACGCCCGTCGCGATCACTACGCTCGCGCGGCGTCGTGTCGCGGACAAGAAGCCAGTCCGACTCTACCGCCGCTTGAAGGGGAGCGTGGAGGAGCGGCTGACGGCCGCGAGGGCGATCACTGTGTTCCCGAAGGTCGCCGAGGGGGTCTGGCAAGCGACCCCCGAGGGGCGTCTCGACTCGCTGCGGCCGGAGACGGGTGACGCCGAGTGGACCGCGATGCCGCGCCTGATCGACCTCTTCCCGTGGCAGCAGCCTGGGTGCAAGTACAACAGACTCTGGCCGATCGCTCCGCATGAGTCGGTTTTGAAAGAGAGGTGGGATCGGTTTGTCAGCTCTTCTATGAAGGAACGGCCCGAGCTCTTTGTTACTCCGCCGACGGGGCGTTCTATTGAAACGCACGTGCCCGGTTTGCCACGGCTGGCCGACCTCAGAAGGGGGGCGACGAGTCGGTCGATTGTCCGTTACGGCTACCGGAGCTTTGATCGACAGTGGGCCTTCGACGATCCGCGAGTCGCCGCGCTGGAGCGTCCTGCATTGTGGCAATCGCTCTCAGCGGTGCAGCTCTTCCTCGCGGGTATGCTGACGGACAAGACAGGCGTGGGCCCAGCGTTGAGTGTCAGCACTGCGGTCCCTGATCTGCACTACTTCTGTGGTCGTGGCGGGAAGGACATCATCCCTCTCTACCGCGACGCTGCCGGGCAGCAGCCGAACGTCGCCAAGGGGCTGCTCGCCTTTCTCGCGAAGCGCCTCGCGATGCCCGCGCCGACGCCCGAGGACCTCGCGGCCTACTGCTACGCGCTGCTGTCGACGCCCGGATACCAGAAGCGATTCGCGGAGGGACTCGAGACTCCCGGTCTACGCGTGCCCCTGACCGCCGACGCCGGTCTCTGGACGAAGGCGGGACCGTTCCTGCCGCACCATCGAGACGGGGTGAGATCCGTAGAGTCCTGCCCGGCGTGAGGGTCCCCATTCCCCCAGAACTCC
>JAEYZO010000009.1 GCA_023428035.1 Pseudomonadota bacterium
GGCGCGCCCAGCGCGGCGAGCTCGCCCGCGAGCGTGGTGAAGGCCAGGACCGACGCGGCCTCCATGTGCGCGGCGCGCGCGAGCCAGCGGCCTACGGCGTCGAGCGCGTCGGGCGTCGCGGCGCGCAAGCCCTCGGTGCGCCGCCCAGGGACGGGGCAGTACCCCTCCATCACCTCTTCGAGGTAGTTCGCCGACGTCATCCCGCTCGCCGTGACCGTGACGTTCACGCGCCCGAACCACACCTGCCCCCCTCGGCAGGAGCGCCGCGTCGCGTAGACCTCCCACGCGCCCGAGGGGAGCCGTCGCGCGGAGCCAACGCAGGGAACGGTCAAGGTGGTCCCCGCGGTGGCCGCGAACACGGCCGCGGTGACCGTGTCGACGGGCGCGTACAGCCGACGGAGGTCTTCGGCGACCCGGATGGCGCCCACCTCGTCGCCGCGGGTGTACTTCAACACCCACCGCCCGTCGGGTCCGCCTCCGTAACCGGGGCTGTCCGCGATCGCGGCGTAGGCCGACTCGCACACGTTCGCGGGCGTCGCCGTCGCGCAGCGGGCGCCTGAGGTCGCTGAGGTCCGCCACATCCCGGCGGGGTCGAGGCCGCCGTCCCACAGGGTCGCTTCGAAGACGCGCAGCTCGAGGAAGTCGAACCCGCCAGCGGCCCGGAGCGCGTCGATCTGTCCGCTGATCGAGAAGGTCGACTGCTCCGCGGGGCAGGCGTCGAGGAGCGGCGCCGACGACGCGTCCATCGGCGGCGGAGCATCGGGAGTGGACGCGCCCGTGTCGGGCAGCGCGATGTCGTTGAGCGTCGCGTCGGGCGTCGCCGCGTCGGGCGCAGCCGCGTCGGGCGTCGCCGCGTCGGGCGTAGCGCTCACCACGTTGGAGCAGCCCTCGGCGGCGAGCGCGGCGAGGAGCAGCGAGCGAAAGAGCGGCGCGATCGGCGCGGGCTCGGTGACGCTGGACGAACGATGGGGCCTGACACGCATGGAGCTTCTCCGTTTCATTCCCTGGCTCACGGTGACACAGCGACACCGTCGCCGACCCGCGGCGTCGGGTCGACCGTGTACGCTGGGGCTCGCTCACTGCACCAGGCGGACCGGGCCTCGCGCGTCGCCGGAGCCCGCGACGTGGCCGCCGTGCATCGAAGGCGCCCGGAGACACCCTCATGCCCGACGCCAACACCGAGTGGAAGGTCACGCCCCACGGCCCGCTGCGACGGCTGGCGGCGGAGCTGGAGTGAGAGCGCTGCGCTACGCGCCCACGTACGCCGCGAGGTGCCGGCCCGTGAGCGTCGCGCGCGACTTCACCAACTGCGCGGGCGTGCCCTCGAAGACCACCCGTCCACCCTCGTGTCCCGCGCCGGGGCCGAGGTCGATGATCCAGTCGGCGTGCGCCATCACCGCCTGGTGGTGCTCGATCACGACCACGGATTTGCCCGCGTCGACGAGCTGGTCGAGCAGGCCCAAGAGCTTCTTCAGGTCCGCGAGGTGCAGGCCCGTAGTGGGCTCGTCGAGCACGTACACGCCGCCCTCCGCGCCCATGTGCGTCGCGAGCTTGATGCGCTGACGCTCTCCGCCCGAGAGCGTCGGGAGGGGCTGACCCAGCCGTAGATACCCCAGTCCCACGTCGGCCATGCGCTGGAGGATCGCCGCCGCCGCGGGCACGCGTCCGTCGCCTTTGGCGGATAGGGCATCCAACCGCGTCCCGGCGTCAAGCCCCGGCTGATCGCTTCGCCCAATGGGTAATCTGTCTACTCCACCCCGCGGTAGCAGTGGTGGCGAGATCCTCAAGCGCCACGGCCTCATCGTGCCCCGTCGACGACGCGTGCGATGGGTCGCGCCTCGCGCCGACCGGCCCGTGCCTGACGGCCCCAACCACACCTGGTGCGTCGACTTCAAAGGCGACTTCGCTCTGGGCGACGGCACGCGTTGCTACCCGCTCACGGTGACCGATCTGCACTCGCGCATGATCCTGTGCACCACGGCCTTTCGAAGCACCGCGGAGAAGCCGGTGATGGCCGAGTTCGAGCGTCTGTTCGCCACCTACGGCCTGCCCGACCGCATCCGCTCGGACAACGGCACGCCCTTCTCGTCCCGCGCGCCGGGAGGCCTCTCGGCGCTGTCGGTGCGATGGATCGCGCCGGGCATCGTGCACGAGCTCATCGACCCGGGGCACCCCGAGCAGAACGGCGCCCACGAGCGCATGCACCGAACGCTCAATGCGGAGGCCACGCGCCCCGCCGAGGCCAACCTCGCGGCGCAGCAGGTGCGGCTGGACCGCTTTCGCGCGGAGTTCAACGATGAGCGCCCGCACGAGGCCCTGGGGCAGGTGGTGCCCGCCTCGCAGTACCGCCCCTCGACGCGAGAGCTGCCCGCGCAGCGCGTCGATCCTCACTACGCCGCCGACATCCGGACGCTGCGGGTGAAGACCACAGGGACCATCGTGCTGCGGGGCAAGCCCGTGCAGGTCCATGCCATGCTCGGCGGTGAGCTGGTCGGCCTAGTGGCCAAGGACGAGCAGCGCTGGGAGGTCTTCTTCGGCCCCGTGCGCCTGGGTGTGATCGACACGTCGGAGCCCAAGCCGCGAATGCGCCCGACGGCCTGACGACGGCGGCGTCTCGTCGCGCGCAGGACCGTACCGCGGTGCTCGCTTCGGGGAAGGTCGCGCCACCCCATGCTCGCCTCGGTCGCTGCGCGCCCTGCGTCTGCGCGCGGGGGCCCGACGCTCTCATCCCCTGCGCTGCGCGCCGCGGTCCACGCGATGCGTGGGCGACGGACGGAGGGATGCCTCCGGCGGGGGCTCCGTCCTCGGGATGTGCGGGGGGCCGACGAGCGCTCGTCGGCGCTCGTCGCGGTCGCCGTCACTGGCGCGGCGGACCGTGTCACCGTCCGCGCCGGGCACTGTCACCGAGGACCGGGACCGTGACGACCTTCGACCCGGACACTGTTACCGATCGCCCGGTCCGGGGCACCGACACGCCGGATCGCGGCACCAGTCGCCCCGGAAAGTGTCACCCAGGTGCCCGGTCTGAACTGTTACCCAGGTTCCCGGTTGCACAGTCACGACGAGGGGCCGACACCCCCTGGAGGGGGTCGCGGCGGGTATCGCGGAAGGTGCAGAGGGCATGGGGGCATGGCTCGGGAGGGCATGGGGTGATGGCCTGGGAGGGCATG